>CAMCYM010000055.1 GCA_945883885.1 Chryseobacterium gleum | reverse complement strand
GACGCGGTGCGTCGCGGGGTGAGGGAGCGACGCGGCGCGTCGCAGGGTGAGGGGCGACGCGGTGCGTCGCAGGGTGAGGGTTGAGGGTACAGGGGGCGACGCGGTGCGTCTCAGGGTGAGGGGGCGGTGCGGTCCGCCGCAGGTCGCAGCAGCCGGCTGCCGCCACGAATCACCTCACACCGTCTGGGAAACTTCAGACTCCGCCGCAGGCGGGAGGGCCCCGGGCCGGTTGCGGTGCTTGCGACCGCGTAGGAGCTTCGTCCGCGGCCCAAGTGCAACTTGGCTGAAGCACTTGAAGGGCAGCGCAGAGGTCGGGCTGGAAATCCCCGTGGAGCGGGCCGAGATCGGTATCACAAATCGAACAATCTTCCCCAGACGCGTAGGGCTCGTCCGCGTCCGAGGCAGGCGATGGTGCGTCGGTTGCGCCGTGCAGCGGATGGTGTGCGCAGCTATGCGGCAGATCCGCATCGCCGAAGGGGAAGGCGTGAGAGAGCGCGTGCAGCGCGTGCGAAAGCCCCCAAAAGCTCAACCCGGCGAGCATCAGAAAGGCTGCGCGTTGACGGCGACGTGCAAGGGTTCGACTCACGGGTCGAAGGTAGCGACCGGGTCGCCTACATTTGGAGAAATGCACGACAAAAAGTCCATCGTAGCGAATTGGCTACCGCGCTACACCGGCCTGGCGTTAGAGGAGTTTGGCCATTACATTCTGCTGACGAATTTTACGAACTACGTAGAGAAGTTTGCCGCCTGGAACGGCGTCCCGGTGCGCGGGACCGATCGGGCCATGCAATCGGCTACACACGCGGACATCACCATCATCAACTTCGGAATGGGCAGCGCAAATGCCGCCACGGTGATGGATCTGTTGAGCGCCATTGCGCCGCGCGCGGTGCTCTTTCTCGGCAAATGTGGCGCACTGCGCGAAAAGAACTCGGTCGGGGACTTGATTTTGCCGCTGGCGGGCATCCGCGGCGAAGGAACGTCGAACGACTACTTCCCGCCGGAGGTTCCCGCACTTCCCAGCTTTGCCCTGCAACGGGCCGTGTCCTCCACCGTGCGCGATTTCAACCGCGACTACTATACCGGGTCGGTGTACACGACGAACCGCAGGGTGTGGGAACACGACGAGAAGTTCCGCGAATACCTGCGGGTTACGCGCGCCCAAGCGATCGACATGGAAACGGCGACGCTGTTCACCGTGGGATTTGCGAACCGCATCCCCGTGGGGGCGTTGCTGCTGGTAACCGATGAACCCATGACGCCCAGCGGCGTGAAGACCGAAGCGAGCGACAAGCACGTCACCGCCTCGTTCGTGGACGACCATGTGCGCATCGGCATCGAATCGCTGAAGGAATTGCAGTCGGATGGCCACTCTATCAAGCATTTGAAGTGGAAGTAAACGTAACCAAGGCCGATGGGACCCTCGCGCCCTATGCACCGGAAAAGTTGCGGAGTTCGCTCGAACGTGCCGGAGCTACGCCCGAGGAAGCCGATGCCGTCGCGCGCGCAGTGGAGACCGGGTTGCACGACAAGATGAGCACCCAAGTCATTTACAAACAGGCATTCAGCAAGCTTCACAAGCAGGCAAAAGGCCCGGCTGCGCGGTACCGGCTGAAGCGTGCGCTCTTTGATTTGGGCCCGACGGGATTTCCGTTCGAGCGGTTCATCGGCCGGGTGTTCGAGGCCGAGGGATTCCAGGTGCGCACAGGCGTGCAGGCGGAGGGCCGCTGCGTGCCCCACGAAATCGATGTGTGGGCGGAACGGGGCGAGGAAATCCACCTCGCGGAATGCAAGTTCCACCACCACGCAGGCCAAAAATCGAGCATCCAAGTCCCGCTGTACTTCCGCTCGCGCCTCGTCGACGTAGCCGAGCGCCGCACGGCCCAGGGGCTCCCCGGAATTCCGACAGGCTGGGTGGTCACAAACACGCGGCTGAGCTCAGAAGCGCTGCAGTACGCGGCATGCATCGGATTGCGGGCCCTCGACTGGGACTCACCCGATGGAAAGGGCCTGCGGGAGCTCATTGACCGCCATCACTTGCATCCGGTGACGTGCTTGAGCACGCTGAACCGGATGGAAAAAGACCGACTGATCGGCGGGGGGACGGTGCTCTGCTCCGAGGTAACCGAGAGCGTGCTGTTGCAGCGCCGGATCGATCCGCGGAAGATCCCAGGGGTGCTCAGTGAGTGCAAGGACCTGGCTCGGAACGGATTGCGGCACTGAAGGACTGGCAAGCCCGCAGCGCTCCGGGGAGCCGCCGAGCCCAGTCGGCTTCGAAATGCCGCGCACCCTCTTCGATGAACAGGGTGAAGCACGTGTTCTCTGGGCAACCGAGCTCCGGCAACCGCGCCACCATGGCTTCGACGCCCGGTTGCAGCTCCTTCTCAAGCTCTTCGGTGCCGTTATCGATGTAAAAGTGCGTGCAGGCCGGGGCAGGTCCCTCGAGTCCCGCCGGGTAGTCGAAATTCAGATACTTGAATGCCGGCGACATGCAAATGGCTGCGCCGTACAGCTCGGGATGCTCCCACGCCAGCATGAAGCTGACCAGCCCTCCCATCGACGCGCCCCCCACCCAACGGCGATCGGGTGCATCCACCGTCCTGTAATTCGCATCGATGAACGCTCGCAACGGGCCCGCGAACCACGTGCGGTACACGTCCCCCTCCTGCCCCGGGGCGTACTCCGCACGCCGGCGGGGCGAGTTGTCCACTCCGACAACGATCATCGCAGGCAGCTCGCCGGAAGCCATGAGGCCCGCTACGGCCTCGTCGGCGGACCACTCGGTGCCGAAGCTGCTGCGGGCGGGGTCGAAGACGTTTTGGCCATCATGCAGGTACAACACGCCGAATCGCTCGCCTGGATTCGCGTCATACTCCACTGGCAACCAAACCGTTATCCTCCTATCCGGCAACCCGTCCGTCCCGAGCTGTTCGTGCACGACAAACCGACCTTCGGCGGCCCAGGCCCCCACCGCTGCGAGTAGAAATGTGCAGAAAAAGAGCAAGCGCATGGGCCGAAAATACATGCGAATCACGCGAGGAAATACCGCAGGCTCACCGTCGCGGGCAGCCGCTCAGGGAACGTTCGGCTGGAGACTTCTACAATCTCCAGTCCTGCCTCTCCGGCCAAGGTGTCGAAGACCGGAAGCTCCACGATGTACTGGTCTGTCAGGCCGTGGGTGGCATCGTAGGCCGTCGCGGGCATGCCCCCGAGCCGTTCCGCGGCTTGGGCCGGCGTGACGGTGTGCAATTCGATGACCAGCAGCCCGTGCTGGGCCACATACGGGGCCCACTTCAGGAAATGCTCAAGCAAACTCTGCTCCACGTCCCGCAGCAGCAACCGTTCCCCGCGGAAGGCAAAGGCCCCTGTGCCCATCGGCAGACGCGGGCGGTCAGAAAGGGGCCGATTGAAAACCCGGTTGTGGTCGAGGAAGGACCTGACATTCAGCATGTCGCTCAGCCGCAGGCCGTGCAATTCCCACAGGTCCACCGCCAGCGTGTCGGGATCGCCGATGTCTCCGCGCAGAAAGTTCCCACGGACGCCCTTCGCTTGAAAATGCGCTGCCGTCGCCACGAGGGCCTCGGCATTGTAATCTGCCCCCACGAGGAGGAGTGGGCGCTGGGCCAAATGCCGCCCGCGCTCGGTCCGGGTCCGCACTACTTCCTCCAAATGCAGCAACAGCGCCCCGTTCCCGCACCCCATGTCGCAGATTCCGGCCGGCTGTTCCTCCAGGGGCGCGTTGAAGATGCGCTCCACCACCTCGTCCAGGAAGTGGAAATAGGCCCCGTGGGCCCCACCGGAGCCCCAAACGTTGAGCGTTCGGTCAACGTGGATTTCCGATTCACCGGGCGCCGTGCGCCAGAGGTGGTGCCCGTCACCGAAGATCAACTCCTCCGACCAAACCAACGTCCGGGCGTACGATGTGGTCACCCCGTAGGCCGCCGCCCGCGAAACAAAGAACAACCCCGTCGCCGTCAACTCGCCCTGCACCTCCCAGCCTAACTTGCTGGCCACCCGGTGCCACGCATCTTCCACCGACGGATGAAAGCCCGCCACGACCCGCGCACACCGGGAGGCCTCCCGGATGGGCACGGTGCCGTGTGCAAAGCCTACCGCTACCAGCCACGGTGCTGCTATCGCGCCCTCCACGTGGACCCGCACTTTTCCTTCGACCGGATGGTCGGGGTCGAGCAGTGCATGGGCCTCCAGGGCCGCCTCGAGGGCCTCACGGCTTTCGCCGGAAAGCGGTTCAGCGGTCCGGTTCCAGAGCCCTTCTGCACACGCAATCCAGCCGCGGCCGGAAGCATAGGCATCGGAGCGCTCGATCCAGGCTTCCCACGCAGCTTCCGGGTTTGCCCGGTAAAAGACCCGATCGTCCGCCCGGCTCACCCGCAGAATGCCCTGACTGGCAAGCATCCGCAGCGCCACGTTGAGGTATCCCGCATTCGCGGAATAGCCGTCCGCCAAATCGTCCACGTCCCCTCCTGCCTCTGCGACTTCCTGCACCACCCCCCGATCGAGGACCGGCGGCAACACCCCGCAGAGGGTCAGGCCGTCGAGGTGCTCGAACAGCCTGCCACGCAGCTCTGCATCCCGGATCCGCGAAAAGTCGTTCGATGCCATCGCCTCCAAGGTCGAACGAGAACTCGGGGCGTCGAGGCCGCGTAGGTGAAGATTTCCATAGTCCGCGGAGGAAAACCGACCTTCGCCCCGTGGAATTTCCTTGCGCTGAACTCGACGCCGCCATCGACCGGATGTTAGCGGAAGACGTGGCCGTACTCGACGGCTGGATTGCACGCGATGTGCTCGAAGGGCTGCTGGCTCAAGTGGAGGCACTCGAGCGGTCCGGAGACCTTGCCCCGGCGGGGATCGGCCGTGGCGAGGCGAACGCAGTGCAGTCCGAGATCCGGTCAGATCTGACACGGTGGTGGCCAGAAGCGCCGGAACTGCCTGTGGAGCAGCTGTATCAGGCGCACATCCGCGCGCTTGCGGACCAAATCAACCGCGCCTGCTTCGCGGGCATCCGAACCGAAGAATTGCTGTACGCAAGCTATCCGACCGGCGCGTTTTACAAGCGCCACCTCGACCGCTTTCGCTCGGATTCTGCCCGCAAAATCTCCGTCATCACCTACCTGAACCGCGGCTGGAATTCTGCCGAAGACGGCGGCGAACTTGTCGCCTACACGGGCAACGGAGAGGTTCGCATCGCTCCGGAGTTTGGGCGTACCGTGTTTTTTCGAAGCGATCTGCTCGAGCACGAGGTGCTTCCCGCACGGCGCACGCGGCGCAGCATCACGGGCTGGCTTCGCTGAGCTTAGATGCCGTACGGGTCGTGCGGATCGGGTCCTTCGAACGCGTCCGCATCCACAGTCGCATCGCCGGAAGCAAATCCTTCATCCTCAGAATCGAGGAAATCTTGCATTTCCACGAACCGGTCGAGCCGACTCGGAACGCGTTGGCTGACCACGAGCGGCGGCATGGCGGCGGCATGCACTACGCCTTCCGGCGCCACCACCACGAGGCCGGCAGCGCACAAGCGCCGCCACGTCTTCTCAACCGAAACCGAGTCGGCTTCGGAAGCGCCGGTGCGCCGGCGCCACGCGTCTGCTGCTTGCGGGAAGTCCTCGAAGGGCATTTGGCTCAGCAACTCCACAATCGGTCCGCTGACCCGGTAAAACAACCCGGTCGTCAACTGAGATACCACATAGCCCTCGCCGTCTAACTCGGGGCGCGCGTAAGGATGCCAAGCGTATGCCATGCGTCGACCTACGCAGCGAAGTGAAAACAGGTTACATCCGGCCCTTTGCGCCGGCGGTACTTCGAGGCAAAGGAATCCGTAAATTCGCGGCGGAAAAGTGCCAGAGTGGTCGATCGGGCCTGACTCGAAATCAGGTGTACCTTTACGGGTACCGGGGGTTCGAATCCCTCCTTTTCCGCACCGCGCGCAGGCCCCACACCGAAGCGCACCGAACCGGCCCAGCAGGGCCGGTTTTTTTTGCGCCCAAACGCGCCGCCGGGCCCCGCACGCGCGGCGAGAATAGGGCGCAAAAAGCCCACCGGATGCGCAGCGTGCGGCGGGAAGGTGCGCTTCGGCGCCCCTGCCTCCCCCGCGCGGAAGCGCCTCCCCCTCCGGGAACGCGAGCGGGCCTGCGGCACGCGGCCTGCGAGCAATCCCTTTTCCGCACCGCGCACAGGCCCCACACCGAAGCGCACCGAACCGGCCCAGCAGGGCCGGTTTTTTTGCGCCCAAACGCGCCGCCGGGCCCCGCACGCGCGGCGAGAAAAGGGCGCAAAAAGCCCGCCGGATGCGCAGCGTGCGGCGGGAAGGTGCGCTAAGTTTGGCCCATGCAAGCCCTCCTCCTCCCCTTTCTGATCGGATCCCTGAACGCCCCGGTGGACAGCTTCCCTACCCCCGAAATTCCAGCACTGGTGGCCATGTGCGGCGGCCAACCCGGATTTGAGGCGCAACAAAAGTGCTCCGACGAGAAGATCATGGAGCACCTGGTGCGGAACATCTCCTACCCGGAAATCTGCAAAGAAGAAGGCATCGAAGGCACCGTGATCATCCAGTTTACCGTCGGCGTGGATGGCTTTGCCTACGATGTTGAAGTGCTCCGCGGGGTGCACCCCGCCCTCGATGCGGAGGCGCGCCGCGTCATTGACAGCATGCCCATCTTTCTGCCCGCCCGGATCAACAACGAGTTTGTCCCTTCACGCCTGACCTTGCCCATCCGGTTCTTGCTGAAGTGAGTGGATGCCAGCCGGTTCGATGTGAACGAGTACCTGCGCCACCTCCGGGAAGGCCGAGCAGACAGCATCTGAAATCCGGTGGGCGATTTCGTGGCCTTCGGTGACCGTCAGCCCCCCGTCCACTTCGGCATGCAAGTCCACATGGAAGCGCATGCCGGCCTTGCGTACAAAGCACTTTTCCGTACCCGCCACGCCTGAAACAGATTCCGCGGACGCACGGATTGCGGCAATCATTTCGTCGTGGACGTGTTCGTCCATGAGTTCGCCGAGTGCAGGCCGGAAGATGCCCCACGCGTTGTACAGGATGAACACCGAGGCAAACAAAGCCGCCCAGTCGTCCGCCTCCTCAAACCCCGGACCGAGCAGCAACGCCGCGGTGATGCCTGCGAAGGCTGCCACCGAGGTGATCGCATCGCTGCGGTGGTGCCACGCATCGGCCGCCAGGGCCGAGCTGCCGGTCTCGCGGCTGCGGCGGATGACCCAGCGGTACGAGCCCTCCTTCCACAGGATGATGGCCGCCAGCACGCCGAGGGTCCACGGTTCAGGCGGTGCATGCGGCGTGCGGATGTGCACGATCGCCTCGTGGGCGATGAACACGGCGGAGGCAATCAGGAAGCCGACGACCAGAAAGGTGATCAGCGGCTCCAGGCGGCCGTGGCCGTAGGGGTGGTTCTTGTCCGCAGGCCGCGCCGCGTACCGCAGCCCGGCCCAAACGAGCAACGAAGCCCCGATGTCCGTCGTCGACTCAATCGCATCGGCCACCAGTGCATACGAATTGCCGAAGATGCCCGCAATCCACTTCACCCCGGCGAGCAAGATGTTGCCCACGACGCTGAACCGCGTAGCGGCCAGAGCCTGCTCGATCCGGGTTTCCATGCGCCGAAGCTACGGGCCCGCGATGTAAGAAGGAACCCCTCTGTGCATCTTACGGACATGAAACACCTCTTCGCCTTCGTGTGCTTCCTCGCCGCCTTCGCGTCCGTCAGCGCCCAACTCTTCTACCGCATCACACCGCCGGGCGGGCAGGCTTCGTACTTGCTCGGCACCATGCACCTCGTGCCGGAGGACCGGCTGCAGTTCTCGCCTGCTGTAGAAGAGGCCCTCGCAGGAAGCCAAGTCTTGTACCTCGAGGTAGATCCGGACATCCCGCTGTCCGAGCAAGTCGCGCTGGCGAGCAAGGTCATGATGGATCCGCCGCTTCAGGAACGTGTAACTCCTGAACTCTATGCCCGGCTCGAACAGGAGGCGCGGGCCATCGGCGTGAAGCCGAAGAAGTTCGCCCGACTCGGGCGGCTGATGCCGTTGTTCATGGTGCCCGCCGTGCTGCAGATGGGCCTGGACGACGTGGTGGCGGTGGATTTGGAGCTGCGGGACGCAGCAAACAAGCAGAAGAAATTGATCAACGGCCTGGAAACCTTGGCGTTCCAAATGGACCTCATGCGCAGCTTCTCCCTCGAAGATCAGCTCGCCATGCTGCAGGATCCGGACGTTTTCGGCAAGGCCGCCTTCGAACAAATGGTCGACCTCTACTTCGCCGAAGACCTTGAAGGACTGCGCAAGATGACTGAAGAAGAGATGATTGACATGCCGGATTTCAACCGACGCTTGCTCGACGACCGCAACCGGTCGTGGATTCCCATCATGTCGAAATCCTCCGCCGTGCTGCCCGCCTTCTATGCCGTCGGCGCGGCCCACTTGCCTGGTCCTGCAGGGGTTTTGGCCCTGCTCCGGGATGCCGGCTGGAAGGTTGAAACACTGCCCCCGGCCTTCGCGCGTTGAACGCTCAGGTGGTGCGCGGTGCGAGCAACGAGGCGATGATGGATCCGACAAGGAGGGCACCCACGACGCTCAAGCTGACCTGCGAGGGCACATGCACGATCGGCGCGAGGACCATCTTCACGCCGATGAATGCCAGGATGAGGGCCAGTCCGTACTTCAGACGTGCGAAGCGGTCCTGCGAGTTTGCGAGCAAGAAATACAGCGACCGCAGACCGAGGATGGCAAAGATGTTCGATGTGTAGAGGATGAACGGGTCGTTCGGCGCGATGGCGAAGATGGCCGGAATGGAATCGATGGCAAACAGGAGGTCCGTGAACTCCACCACT
>CAMCYM010000054.1 GCA_945883885.1 Chryseobacterium gleum | reverse complement strand
GATGAGGGCGGTGGCGAGGAAGGTGCGCATGGGAAGGAGACGTTTGAGGTGGGGCGAAGTTACACGGTCAGAAGTTCGGGCGCAGGATGGATTTGGCATAAAAACGATCGATGATGTCCACCACTTCCTTCGGAGAATCCGCAAGGTGGACGAGGTCCGGGTCCTTCGGCGAAATGGTGGCATACTCCGTGAGCAAGGTCTTGCGGATCCACTCCACGAGCCCGCCCCAAAACTTCGAATCGTACAGAATGATGGGCACCGGATCCACCTTCGACGTCTGCACGAGGGTCAGGGCCTCGAACAGCTCGTCGAGCGTACCGTAGCCGCCGGGCATCACAACAAACCCCTGTGAGTACTTGACGAACATGACTTTGCGGACGAAGAAATAATCGAAGTCGATGCTCTTGTCGTGGTCGATGTAGGGGTTGTTGTGCTGCTCGAATGGCAGTTCGATGTTGAGGCCCACGGAGGTTCCGCCGGCTTCTGACGCCCCGCGGTTGCCGGCTTCCATCACGCCCGGACCGCCGCCGGTGATGACCCCGAAGCCGCGCTCGCTCAAGGCGAAGGCCACTTCCCGCGCCGCTTCGTACACGGGGGAGCCCTCTTTCATGCGGGCCGAGCCGTAAATGCTGATGCACGGGCCGATGCGCTGCAGCGCTTCGAAGCCCATGACGAACTCGCCCATGATCTTGAAAATGGACCAGGCATCGTTCGATTTCGTTTCGTTCCAGTCGCGTTGTTTGAACACCTTCATGGGGTCAGGATACGGGAGAGGTAGGGTGCGGTTGCACTTTTCTTGTTGCGTGCCACAGCTTCCGGCGTTCCGGTGGCGACCACGCGTCCGCCGGCATCGCCGCCGTCGGGGCCGATGTCGATGAGGTGGTCGGCGACCTTCAGCACGTCGAGGTGGTGCTCGATGACAATCACGGTGTTGCCCTTCGCGACGAGGCGTTGCAGCGCGCCGAGCAGTACTTCTACGTCTTGGACGTGCAGGCCGGTCGTGGGTTCGTCCAGCAGGTACAGCGTGCTGCCGGTGGAGGAGCGGGCCAGTTCCGTGGCGAGTTTCACGCGCTGGGCTTCGCCGCCGGAGAGGGTGGTGGAGGGTTGGCCGAGGGAAATGTAGCCGAGTCCCACTTCTTGCAAGGTCCGGGCGACTTTCCGCAGCTTCGGCAGCGCGTCGAAGAAGTCGACGGCTTCGTCCACGGTCATGTCGAGGACGTCGGAGATGGACTTGCCTTTGAATCGCACTTCGAGCGTTTCCCGGTTGTAGCGCTTCGAGCGGCAGGTTTCACAGGGCACGTGGACATCGGGCAGGAAGTTCATCTCGATGGTCCGAACGCCTGCGCCGCCACAGGCCTCGCAGCGTCCGCCGGACACGTTGAAACTGAACCGCCCGGGCTTGTAGCCGCGGATGGCGGCTTCGGGCAGCCGGGCAAAGAGCGCCCGGATTTCGTCGAACATGCCGGTGTAGGTAGCCGGGTTCGAGCGGGGGGTGCGGCCGATGGGGCTTTGGTCAATGGGAATGACCTTGTCGAGGTGCTCAAGGCCCTCGATGGCCTTGTGCGGCAGCGGATTGCGGGTGTCGCCGAGGAGGTGGTTCATCACGGCGGGCAGCAGGGTCAAGTTGACGAGGCTGCTCTTGCCGCTGCCGCTGACGCCGCTGACGCCGATGAGGCAGCCGAGCGGGAAGTCGACGTCGATGGATTTCAGGTTGTGGCCTCGGGCGCCGAGGACGCGCAGCACAGCCCCGGAGCCCGGTCGACGTGCCTCTGGGACGGGGATGGACAGGGAGCCGTCGAGGTAGCGGGCGGTGATGGAATCCGAGCCGCTGTGGGTGCCAGGCGGTCCGGCGGCTACGAGCCGTCCGCCATGGACGCCGGCACCGGGCCCGATGTCGATGAGGTAGTCGCTGGCCCGCATGATTTCTTCGTCGTGCTCGACCACCACGACCGTGTTGCCGGCATCGCGCAAGGCCTTGAGGCTGCCGATGAGGCGGAAGTTGTCGCGGGGATGCAGCCCGATGCTGGGCTCGTCGAGGATGTACAGGACTTCGGTGAGGCGGCTGCCGATCGAGGTGGCGAGGCGGATCCTTTGGGCCTCGCCCCCGGAAAGCGTCCGCGATGCCCGGTCGAGCGCCAAATATCCCAGGCCCACGTCGTTCAAAAAGCCCACCCGCGCGCGGATTTCCTTCAGCGGCTCCCGCAAGATCGTCTGCTGCCGCTCGCTCAGCGCCGGTTCTACCCCTTCGAGCCACGCGCCCAACTCCCGCAGCGGCATCGCACCGAGGTCGGCAATCGTCTTCCCGTCGAGCTTGAACGACCGGGCGATGTCGTGGATGCGTGTCCCCGCGCAATCTGGACACGGGTGTTTGCGCATGAACCGCGCTGCCCACCGCTTCAACGTCGGCGAGGAACCGCTGCCGGCTGCCCGCTCCACGACCGCCACGAGCCCGTCCCATGTCGCGGCAGCCAC
Organism: Chryseobacterium gleum; assembly: GCA_945883885.1. Lineage (GTDB taxonomy): Bacteria > Bacteroidota > Bacteroidia > Flavobacteriales_D > Sanyastnellaceae > CAMCYM01. The sequence continues at coordinate 6,395 of CAMCYM010000054.1, read as the reverse complement.
CCGCACTCCGGCCCGGTCTGGCAGCTCCACCGGCCGCTCGGACCCGTAGAGGATTACCCCCCACAGCGCTTCGGGGTATTCCGCCACCGGGGTGCGCACGGTCAATCCTTCGCCGGCCAGCAGGGCCTCGAGGATGTGAAAGGTGCGGCTGTCTTTGAGCTCGCCCAACGGCGCAATCCCCCCGGCCCGCAGCGAAAGCGCCGGATCGGGCACGAGCAATTCGCGGTCCACTTCGGCCACTTCGCCGAGTCCGTTGCAGCCGGCACACGCCCCGTACGGCGAGTTGAACGAAAAGAGGTTCGGCTCTGGTTCCGGGTAGGCCTCGCCCGTGGTGGGGCACATCAGGTTGCGGCTGAAGTGGCGGACCTCGGTGCCGTCGGCACTGCATACCGCCATCGTCCCCTTGCCGCTGTCCATCGCGGTGCGGATGGAGCGCAGCAGGCGCGGCGCGTCTTCTGCACGCACCTCGAGCCGGTCGATGACCGCTTCGATGTCGTGGACCTTGTAGCGGTCGAGGCGCATGCCCGCTTTGAGTTCTACGAGTGCTCCGTCGATGCGGGCGCGGACATAGCCCTGGCGCATGATCTGCTCGAGGAGCTCGCGGTAGTGCCCTTTGCGGCCGCGGACGAAGGGGGCGAGCAGGAGGATCCGGGCGCCGAGGTGTTCGGCGAGGATGCGTTCTGCGACCTGTTCGTCGGTGAACCGCACCATGGGTTCGCCGGTGGTGCGCGAGAAGGCGTCGGCGGCGCGGGCGTAGGCGAGCCGCAGGAAGTCGTGGACTTCGGTGACCGTGCCGACCGTCGAGCGGGGGTTGCGCGAAATCGTCTTTTGCTCGATCGAGATGACCGGGCTGAGCCCGCGCACTTCGTCCACATCGGGGCGCTCCATGCCGCCGATGAATTGGCGTGCGTAGGCCGAGAACGTTTCGAGGTAGCGGCGTGCCCCTTCGGCGTAGAGGGTGTCAAAGGCCAAACTGCTCTTGCCGCTGCCGCTCACCCCGGTGATGACCGTCAGGGACTTCCGGGGGATGCGGCACGAGAGGTCTTGGAGGTTGTGCTCGCGCGCGCCCTCCACCTCAATCCACTCGACCGCTTCCTCCTCCTGCGCCATGGCTTAGGCGGGTTTCACCAGCTTGCGGATCTTCCAGCCCAGCCCGGCCACCACCAAACTCATGATGGGGCTGACCCAGTTGAAGATGCAGTAGGGCAGGTAGGTCCACGTGCTGATGCCCAGGATCCCGGCTTGGGCCACGCCGCAGGTGTTCCACGGTACGAGCACGCTGGTCACCGTGCCTGCGTCCTCGAGGGTCCGGCTGAGGTTTTCTGGGGCGAGTCCGCGGCGGGCATACTCCTCGCGGAACATGTTGCCCGGCACCACGATGGCGAGGTACTGGTCGCTGGCTAACACGTTGAATGCGATGCAGGTGCCTACCGTCCGCGCGATGAGTCCGAAGGCCGACTTCACCCCTGTGAGCAGCGCCTGCGTGATGCGGTCGAGCATGCCGGTCGCTTGCAGGATGCCGCCGAGGACCATGGCGCTCAGGATGAGCCAAATGGTGTCCAACATCCCCGCCATCCCGCTGGCGGTGAGCAGTTCGTCGGCGAGGGAATTCCCGGTCACCACCGCCACATCGCCCGTCATCGCCGCCAGCGCCGCGCGGTAGCTGGCCGCGAGGTAGCTTCCCGCCTCGGGCCCTGCGATTTCGCGGACCACTTCCGGCTGGAACACCACCGCGGTCAAAGCCCCCAGCAGCACCCCGATGAGCAGGGCGGGCGCTGCAGGCATCTTTTTGACAATCAACACAATCACCGCAACAGGTGCAATGAACAAGCCGGGGTGGATGTGGAAGTGGCCACGGACGGCTGTGCCGAACGCATCGGCCAACGCAAGCGAATCGGCAGGCAGGTTTTCTGCAGCGGCCCCGCCTCCGAACCCCGCGACCAAGAACACGATCAGGGCAATCGCAAGGCTCGGTATGGTGGTATACAGCATGTACCGGACGTGCGTGAACAGGTCCGTCCCGGACACTGCAGGGGCGAGGTTCGTCGTGTCCGACATCGGCGACAGCTTGTCCCCGAAGTACGCACCGCTGATGATGGCACCTGCGACCCAACCGGGATGCAGCCCCAGGGCCGTCCCGATGCCCGCCAGCGCCACGCCCACCGTGCCCACTGTGCCCCACGACGTGCCCGTCGCCAGCGACAGAGCCGAACAAATGACGCAGGCGGCGGCGAGGAACACTTCCGCGTTGAGGGCCTGCAATCCGAGGTCAATGAAGGCGGGGATGATGCCCGCGATGAGCCACGTTCCGGAGAGGGCGCCGATGAGCAGCAGGATCAGGAGGGCTTCCGAGGTGCTGCCGATGGTCTTTCCGATGGACTCGGCGATGGTATGCCAAACGACCCCCCGCGCAATCCCCATGCCGGCGGCAAGGAAGGCCGCGACGAGCATGGCGACTTGGTTCGGGCCATACGAGGCGCTGTCGCCGAACGCGACCACATTGAGCGCGAGCAGGCCCATCAGCACGCCCACCGGAACGAGGGCGTAGCCGAGCGACATCGGACGCGGCTCCGCCATCTTAGCCGCGGTTCTGCAGTTCCTGCTCGTCGACCTGCCCGCCGGGGTTGATGGCCGTCCGCTCCACGCGGATCTTCGCGCCGTCGACGGCAAGCAACACGGTGCGCTCGTTCATGTCGACAATCTTGCCATGGATGCCGCCGATCGTCACGACGGAATCGCCTTTTGCGAGGCCTTCACGGAACTTCCGCGATTCCTTTTGGCGCTTCATCTGGGGGCGGATCATGAAGAAATACATGATGACGAACATGCCGCCCATCATGAGGAGGAAGGACCAGTCGCCGCCGGCGGCCGGGGCAGGGGTTTGGAGGAGTGGGGTCATGGGAAGGGCGCGGCTTCGCCGCTTTACAGTGTGAGGTGCGGCTTCACCGCGAAGGGTTCAGGGTTAGGGGTGCGAAGAACTCAAACTTTCAACTCAAACTCAAACTCAAACTCAAACTCAATCTCGTTCTCAATCTCGTCCTCAATCTCGTTCTCCCTCCCCCCCCGGTCCCACCACCGTGCCCGTCAGGCGCAAGGTGGTGATGGCAGGGGAGGTGTTCGCCAGGACGGTGATCTCTTTTTCAAACGGTCCGCTGACGTCTTTGCTGTCGAATTGGACCCGGATGGAGGCCGTGCCGCCCGGCGGAATGGGTTCACGCGGCCAATCCTTCGGCACGGTGCAGCCGCACGGCGCGGTGACGTCGGCCAGCACCAAATCGCCCGAGCCGGCGTTGCGGAGTTCGAAGACGTGCTCCGGACGCTCGCCGCGGGCCACCGTTCCGAGGTCGTGCGCAGGCGCATCCACCTCGACGACAGGCATATCCGCGCTCCCCTCACTGGAGCCTGACGCCGACGCCGTGTTGACAACGAGGTCCGTGGTCAGCACTTCGGAATCGTCCGAGCACGCCCCGAGCGCGAGGCAGGCCACAGCCCACAAGGCAAGGAAGGCCCTCATTCGAGCAATCCGCGGCCGGTTTTGCGGATGGCCCCGGTTTCGCGCAGCTGCTGGAAGAGCGGGTCGAGCAGCCCGTTGATGAAGCCGTGGCTCTTTTCCGTGCTGTAGTACTTCGACAGCTCGATGTACTCGTTCAGGGTGACCTTGACGGGCACGGTGGGGAAGGATTTGGCCTCGGTCAAGGCCATGCGGAGCAGGATGCGGTCGATGAGGGCGATGCGGTCGAGGTCCCAATTCTCCGCCGCGGCGGTGATCAGGGCGTCGTTCTCCTCGGCTTGGGCGAGGGTGCCATTGAACAGAACCTCCATGAACGCCCGGTCGTCATCGTCCTCGCGCCACAAGGGCAGGAGGTCCACGTCCTCGTCCGATTCGCGGATCGCCTTGATCGTCTTGATCGCCATCGACGCACAGAGGTCGAGGTCGTCGTTCCAAAAAATGCTCTGCTCCTCGAGCAGGTCCTGGAACAGCTCGTAGGTGATCATTTCCTTGCGGAAGATGCGGATCAGGGACTCGCGGTCGTGGCGGAAGCCCCGCTCTTCGGAGGCCATGTAGTCTTGGTACTCGGCACTTTCGAGGAGCGCGCGGAACATCTTCCGAAGCATTTCCATGTCGTTGCCCCAACCTACGCCCAGCTCATCCGCCGCCTTGACGAGGCGCTTGCTGTTTGCCAGGACCCGCAACGGCTTGTTTGTCACGAACTTCGTGTTCGGCACCAAATCCTCCGGCGTCGGCAGTTGCTTCTTGCGTCCCGCTTCGATGCGGTCGATGGCCAGCCCCTGCATGTGGCCCACCATCAACAACAGCAACACATAGAGTTCGTGGGTCTTGCGGATGCTGTGGTCGAGCGCCTTGCGGATGGAGACCGCATCGCGGTCCTCGTCTTGGTAGAAGGCGTAGAGGACCTGCAGGATTTTGATGCGCAGCTGGCGTCGATTGAGCATGTCAGAGAGGAAGGCGCGACGAAGGTACTGCCATATAGAACGAACTTGCAGCATGTTTCAGAAATCGGTTTTGTTCTTCTGCGCCCTGTGTTTCGTCGCGCTCGGGTGCGAGCGGGAGATCGATGTGGAGGTGCCGGGGGCGGGGGGCGAGCTGGTCGTGGAAGGGCGGATCGAGAATGGCCAGGCGCCGCTCGTGGTGCTGGGCCGGACCAGCGGGTACTTCGATCCGGTCGATGCGGCGGCGTTCGCGGCGACGAACTTCCTCGGCGGGGCGACCGTGCGGGTGATTGCGGAAGGCGAGGAGCCGGTGGAGCTGGAGGAGTGGTGCACCGGGGACCTGCCGGTGGAGGCGCTCGAGCAGGCGTCGGCGCTGCTGGGGTTGCCGGTGGAGGTGCTTGCGGCGGCGAACCTGTGCGTGTACACCTCGTTTACGCTGGTGGGCGAGCCGGGGAAGCGGTACCGGCTGGAGGTGGCGCTCGGGGAGGAGGAGGCGACGGCGGAGACGACCGTGCCGGTGCCGGTGCCGCTGGAGGAAGTTTGGTGGGCGCCGCCGGGGACGAACGACACGCTGGGCGTGCTCTATGCGAAGTTTACCGATCCGGCCGAGCCGGGCAATGCGTACCGCTGGTTTGCGCGGCGGCTGAACCGGCGCCCGGCGTGGGATCCGCAGGCGGGCGAGGTGAAGGATGCGGACTTCGTGTCGCCGCTGGGCAGCGTGGTAGAGGACGTGTATTTCAACGGGTTGTCGTTCACGTTCACTGCGTTTCGCGGGGTGCGACCGAACTCGACGGCGTGGGACGACGACCCGCAGAACGGCGAGTTCGGCTTTTTCAAGCGCGGCGACACCGTGGCCGTGAAGGGGTGCGGCATCGATCCCGGCGTGTACGAGGCCGTGGCGAGCTACGAGGCCCAAATCCTCGGTCAAGGCAGCCCCTTCTCGGTGCCGTCGGCGATGGTGGGCAACGTGGTGGGCGCGCGCGGGCTGTGGGCGGGATACGGGGCTTGGCGCGACACCGTGGCCTGCGTACCTTGACCGCATGAAGCACAGCTGGACGTTTCGTTTTGCGGTCGTGGCCGCGTGTGCCGCGCTGGGCGCGGGCACCGCGCGGACCCAAACGGCCGCCTCCCCCGCCGCCCTCGTTTGGCCCGTTCAAGAAGCCCTCCTCTTCGACGGCGGAGGCCTGCTCGCGCACGAAGGCACGGTGAAATTGTCGGGGTCCACGGGCACCTTCGCGCTGACCGGCCTGACCCGGGCGCTCGATCCGCGGACGGTGCGCGTCGCCCTGCCCGACGGCTGGTCGCTGGGCACGTTCAGCTTCACGACGCAGTGGGTGGAATCGGAGAAAAAGGCGGCCGAGGCGGAGTTCGACGGGCTTCGGGAGAAGCGCAACGCGGTTTTTTCGACGATCCGGATGCGCGAGGCGCTGTTCGATACGTACGGCGAGGAGCTCGAGATGCTGACGGCGAACCGCGCGTTCGGGGGCAACGAGGCCATCCTCGTGGAGGACATGAAGGAGATGGCGGACTTTTGGCGCACGCGGGTGAAGGAGCTTCACTACTTGCAGCTCGAGCTCGACCTGGAACTCGGGGAGCTGCGCGAGGACATGGCCGAATGGGACAAGAAAATGGCGGAGGTGGCCGCCCGGATCGCGACGCCGCCCGGCTCGCTCGTCTTCAACGTCGATGGGCCCGACGGCGCTTCCGGCAAGGTGCGCATTGAATACGTGACTTCCGCCGCTTCGTGGCAGCCCGAGTACGACATCTCAGTGAATGCGCAGGGCCAGGTGGAATTCGTGCGGTATGCGCGGGTAACCCAAACCACCGGCAAGGCCTGGGACCGCATCGGCCTGGAAGTCACCGTCGGCGGTGCGGTGGATGCGCTGTCCGTCCCCGAGCTCGAGCCGTGGGTCCTCCGCGCTGCGGCCTCGGGATCGTCGTTC
>CAMCYM010000053.1 GCA_945883885.1 Chryseobacterium gleum | reverse complement strand
CATCCGTGCAGCCCCCCACTTCGTTTGCATTGCACACGCCATCGTTGTCGGCATCGCCGTCGGTCACGGCTCCACCGGCGCAGCTGTCGCACCCGGTGGCAAAGACGCACGATCCGTTCGAGTCCGTCGCAGCGGGGTTGAAGTTGCAGGCGGCCGGGTTCATGCACCCGGGGACTTCGCTTGCGTTGCAAATGCCGTCGTTGTCGGCGTCCCCGTCGACCACGGCACCGCCGCTACAGAAATCGCATCCGCTGGCGAAGACGCAGGCCACGGCGTCGGTGGCTCCAAGCACGTAGTTGCAGGCTCCTGGGGTGGTGCACCCCGTGATCTCGTTCACGTTGCAAATGCCGTCGTGGTCCGTGTCGCCGTCGATGACGGCGCCGCCGCTGCAGAAGTCACGGCCGGTGGCAAAGACGCAGGTGCCGTTTTCAAAGAAGGCCGTCGGTGAGAAGTTGCAGGCGGCGGGGTGCGTGCAGCCGAGCAGGGCGCAGCTGAAGTACTCGCAGGTGCCGTCGTCTTCGGTGGCGGCCGGGTCAAAGTTGCACGCGGCCAGGTCGATGCAGCCGGGCACTTGTGCAGCCGCTCCTGCCACGGTGGACAGGACGAGCACAAGGGCCGCGAAGCAGGAAAAAACTCCTGAGGCAAAAGGCGCGTGCATTGCTGCGGATTTGGTGAAGTAAATCTAAAACGATATCAATGGAATATGAAAACTTTTTGGGTTGTATTTTACAATCGCTTAATTTGCAGTATAAGAGCATTTTAATGAATTCATGACTTGATATAACAATCATTTTTTGACACATAGGTTCACACAATTCCGGGCGGGAGGTTGAAGCATGCTTTTTGTGATGCTGAAATCGATGTCGTGCAGATGGGTTCAGATGTGGTTGTTGAGAGTGTGGCTGTAAATGTCTGTAAACATGTGGGTTGGGTATTTTTTTTAGAAAATAAATTGTCACATTAGGTCAAATCATTGTTTGGTGAGCATTCTTTCTGTTCGTTTGCTGTCGGTTTGGCAAAAAAAGCCCTCCGCATGCCCGCAAAAGGAACGACCCGTCGCGTCAAAGAGGACTTCAATCAGCACCGGCTCTACCGGGTGCTGCAACTCGTGAAGTTGCTCAAGTTGCAGCCGTATCGCACGGTGGAGGATCTCGCGCGCTTTCTCGAGACGAGCCCGCGCAGCGTGTACCGGTACCTGAACCTGCTGGATTCGGTGGGGTACTCCATCGGCAAAACGGCGTACGGTGGGATGTTCATCGAAGGGGAGGAACTTCGGGAGTCGTTTACGCGGGGGGAGGCGGAGCTGGTGGCTGCGGCGCTGGAGTCAGTGTTTCCGGGTCGTGAAGAGTCCGGGTCGGTGCTGCGCAAGCTCAAGCTGTACAGCGAAGTGGGGGCGGCTGCGGAGGATTTGGCGCGCGCAGGGCGCGCAGCAGTGCTCGCCTCCCTCGCCCGAGCCATGGCCGAGCGCAAGCAGGTGCTGCTCAAGTCGTACCACAGCGCGCACAGCGGCCGGGTGTCAGACCGCGTCGTCGAGCCCGTCGAACTGCACGGTCAGGCGGTGTTTCTTGCGGCCTACGACATCGCCGCTTCGGAGAACAAGTACTTCCGGATCGACCGCATCGCCGACGTCGAGGTGCTCGATGCGCCCATGCGGTTCTCGTCGCGGCATACGGCGCCACCGCCGGACCTCTTCGGGTTCGCGCTGCACACCCCTCCGCCGGTGCTCGGGCGCAAACCGACCCGCGCGGCAGCACGGCCTGTTCCGCCGACGATCCATCTCGACTTGAGCATGCGTGCGATGCTGTTCTTGCGCAGCGAATACCCGCTTTCTGCGGCCTACATCACGCCCGGTCTCGAGCCGGAGCGCTATGCGGTGAAGGCTCCCGTCGCGGACTACCGGCCCGCCGTGCGGTTCATCCAAGGATTTGACGACGGGCACGTGAAGGTGCTCGGCGACTCCGCCCTCATCGCGGCCCTCGGCCGCTGAGTGGCACGCTGATCATTCCCACCGGTAGGTCCTGAAGTCAAGCCGGCGGGCGGCGAGCATGGCGTCGGCCTCTGCATCGGCTGCCGCGCGCTCTGCCTCCAGCCAAGCAGTTTCCCGCGCAATCAGCAGGAATACAGAGCTTTCGCCGGCGTTGAACCGGGTGGTTTCTGCGTCGAGCAGGGTTTTTGCGGCCGCCGCGGCAGCGCGAGCGGCGTTCAACGTGCGGGCACGGTCGGAGAGCGCTCGGGCTTCCGCTTCCACCGCGGCCCTCCATTGCATGCCGAGGGCTTCCTGCTCCAGCGCAATCCGCTCGGTGGCGATGGCGCCGAGGCGTACCTGCGCCCGCTCCTTCCTCAAAAACAGCGGCATACTGGCCACCAGCGAAACCGCCGACCCCGCGTCCTCGACCCCCTGCAAATAGGACCACTCGGCATTTACGACCGGCTTCAGCGCTTCCCTGCGCAACCGCAGTTCCAGTTCCGCTACATCCTGCTCGGCTTCCAGCGCATCCCGCGGGCGAGCTCCTCGAGCCAGTGCGCCACTTCGTACTTCCAGCTGCTCTCTTTCAGGCTGGAAGCGAGCCCCCACCTGCCCGTGACGGCCACGATTCCGGCGAGCACCGCGAGCAGCGCGATGCCGAAAAAGATGAAGAAGGGGTGGTAGAAACTCAGCAGGAGGAGGCCAAACAAAATTTGGAGCGCAGATGACGAGAAATCGAGTAGCAGCTTCGACAAGCCCTTCTGTACGTTGAGCGTGTCGAAAAAGCGGTTCACGAGTTCCGGCGCGTACAAGTCGCGCACCGCATCGCTCCTGAACCGCGGAATCCGGTAAGCGAAGTCGAAGGCCGCCCGCGTAAACACCCGCTGCTGAAGCACTTCGGTGATGCTCAACTGAATGACCTGCAGCAGTCCGGACAGGACGATGCCCAGCGTCACCACCGCCGTCAGGATGATCCAACTCGTGCTCACTCGCCCGGCGAGGATGAGTCCCACGATGGCCTGGATGCCCATCGGCAGCGACAGCGCGACGAGTCCATTGAATGCGCCGTAGCCGTAGACGTACAGAATGTCCCTGCGGTCCCGCGCGAACATCCGGGCGAGCCGCAGCAACGGCCGGGGCCTTCCGGTATATGTGGTGGCGTCCATTTCAGGTCAGGGTTGCGCCGGCGGTGTGAAACACAAGGCCTTGCAGGAACGCTTCCAGCTCTCGGCCGTGGGACGCCTCGGGCAAGTCCGACAGCCGGGGGAGGTGCCGCGCGAAGTAGGGCTGCGCGTGGCTGGCCTCCACCGCCGTCGCCGCGAGCGAACGGGGGAAGGCGTATCCGGGCGCCACGGCGGCGATGAGGTCCGCAAGGTGGCCGCACAACCGCTTGTATCCCAGGAAGAAACCTTCCCGATTCTCGTCGTCCACTTCCTTTGTGAGCCAAACCTTCGGCGCCTCCGCCACCACGAGCCGGTGCAATACCGCCCCATCCACCCCCGCAAACGGCGCCCCCGCCGGTGCCTCCTCGCTCAGCAGCGCCAGCGCCCCCCGCAACTTCGCCTCCGGGCTGTGCGCCGCCGCGAAGCTGTGGATCATGCGCAACTCGAGCCCGGCCCAGTATCCGTTCACGAGGTACAGCAACAACCGATGCTTGTTCTCAAAATACCGGTACATGGTGGCCTCGGTCGAACCCATGGCCGCCGCGAGTTTCCGGAAGGTAAACGCCTCGAAGCCCTGCTGCTCCAGGAGTGCGGTCGCGTCGGCCACGATGCGCCTTCCGAGCTCGCTGCCGGCGGGGTCTTTCAGGTAGAGCCCCGCATTCGGGGCGATGGTGTAGCCGTCCATGTGACAGGTTTGCCCACAAATTTCGATAGCATTACTATTATTTTGTGCGGGTAAGCCTGTTAATCTGTGTGAAAACTACGCGGCGCCTTCTTCCGATGGAGATGCGTCGAATGGTGCGCCGCGTTCGTATTCGTCCGGACTCACGTGGAGAATTTTTCCTTCATGCATCACGACAATGGGTGTTCCCTTGTATCGCTTGTAGGCAATGAGGCGCACCCGCGTCAACTCCAAACCTCGCATGATCGCAGCTTCCAATTCATCCAAGTCCATTGCTGTAGCGTTTCGTGATTTGAGACCACGTCATTTCATCCACCACTGTAGTGCGTCCGTTTTGGCCTCTCGCAATTACATTGTAGTCACACTGCGAGTTATTGATGACAAACCAACTATCCACTGCATGGATAAAGATACCGAACAAGTTTCTTAAACCTGACTCATAGCGTCGTCGCACGACATCATCAGGAATGAAATGACCGCCTTCCCGCACTCTTAAGGAGACTCTTTCTATGGCAATCTCGGGAGATTTTAGATAGAAAAAAAGGAGGGTTACCGAATAACCTTGTTTCTGGGCATTCTGAATAAACGGGCCGTAACTCTTTGATGACAAGGTTGTTTCAAATGCAAATGATTCTCCCCTTTCGAGTAGCTCATGAATTCTAAGGAGCATTAGTCTTCCCGCTTGAAGGCCTAAACGCTCCGGATGAAAAGGTGAGATGCCGCGAGCAATTTCATCTGCGTTCACGAATTCAGGCCAATCCAGTACGCCCGGTAGCATGGTAAAAGTCGCGGTGGTCTTCCCTGCGCCATTCGGGCCCGCGATGACGTAGAGCTGTTTCACGAGGTGAAAAATAAGTGCCGGCGGTGGATATGAATCTCTACCAGGGAACAAAGTCGGATTTTAGGAGTTCGTCGAGCTATGCCGCTATGTATTCAGGGCTGTTGCACCTTCGCTGCCTCGAGTTCTTTGCCGGCTCGTATCAAAAAAGTGCAGCCGCGCACAAAGGACACCAAACTCGCGAGTCCGCCGGCCACTCCAAAGACCAGTGCTGCATCGGGACTGTCGCTGAAGCTGCTCATAGTAGCGATTGCTACTCCACCCAATCCGAGGAATGGCGCGGCCATGAGGCTACGTCCAGCTTGGTCAAGTGAATTCATTGGAGTTCCTGCGTTTCGTGAAGGATACTGCGCACGCACTGCAAAAGGAGCGCCGACGGGGGCATCCGCCCAGCGCATGGCCCGACCGCGGAATTGGGGGAGAGAGCTCAGATACTGCTGGACGCGCGCGCGCTCCCAATCGTTCAACTCTTTGATTGGAGAGAGGACCACACCGAGGGAGCCGTCTTCGAAGGGTTGGAGCGCCACAGAAGCGTGGTGAAAGCGGACGTCGTTGCGGGCTGAGAAGACCGTATCGGCTTCGAAGCGAAGCGTTTGGGCCTCGGCAGAGAGCCCGAAGAACAGCGCGAAAAACAGGAGGAGGTATTTCATGCGCGGAAGGTTCAGCGGAGGGCTGCGACACGGCAAGTCACACATTTTTTTTGTGCGCCGCGGCGGGGCTACCTTCCCGGCATGGAGCAGCAGGGGTTGACGCAGGGGGAGGTCGAGGAGCGGCGGAAGGTGCACGGGCGCAATGTGTTGCCGCGGGATCGGTGGGCGTTGTGGCGGCCATTTGTGGCGGTGGCGGTGGAGCCGATGTTCTTGCTGCTCGCGGCGACAGCGGGTCTGTACTTCGTTTTAGGAGAGGGGCGCGAGGGGTGGGCGATGGTCGTGGCGCTGGGGCTCGTGGCGGGCATCGACGCGGTGGGGAACGTGCGGAGCAACCGGGCGGTGGCAGCGCTGGCGCGGGTAGCGGCGCGGTCGGCGCGGGTGCTGCGCGAAGGACGGGTGGTGGAAGTTGCGGCGGCGGATTTGGTCGTGGACGATGTGGTGTCCGTGGAGGAGGGGACGACCGTTCCGGCGGATGGCGAGGTGCTGGAAGGACTGGATTTGGCCCTCAACGAAGCCATGATGACGGGCGAATCTGTCGCCGTGGACAAACGCACAGGCGACGGGCTGCTCGCGGGGACCCACGTGGTGCGCGGCAGCGGCTGGATGCGGGTCACAGCGGTGGGCGCGGCGACCGGCATGGCCGCAATCGGGGCGCTGGCGAAGGCGACGGGGAAGGAACGGACGCCGCTCGGGCGCAAGGTGGACCGGTTCGTACGCGGCATGCTGCTGGCGGGTGGCGGGGTCTTCGTCGCGGTGGTAATCTACCACAGCCGGGAAAGCGGGAGCGTCCTGCATGGGCTGTTGCACGGGCTCACACTGGCGATGTCGGTGGTGCCGGAAGAGGTGCCGGTGGCGCTGTCGACGTTTCTGGCGCTCGGCGCGTACCGCATGCTGCGCCACGGGATCATCGCGCGGACTCCGGCCACGGTGGAGACCTTGGGGTCGGCGACCGTGCTGGCGGTGGACAAGACCGGGACGTTGACGCTCAACCGGATGGAGCTGGTGGCTTCGGTCGATGCCCGTCCCGAAGAGCCGGCGTGGTGGTGGGCATTTTGGGCCAGCGAGCCGGAGCCGTTCGACCCGATGGAGCAGTCGCTGCATGCGCGGTGCCGGGCGGAGGGGCGGGATGCCGCCGGGTTTCAGCTGGTGAAGGAGTACCCGCTGGGCGGGGCGCTGCCGGTGATGACGCACGTGTTCCGGCATCCCGACGGGCGGCAGTACGTCGCGTGCAAGGGGGCGCCGGAGGGGGTCATGGCGCTGTGTGCCGGGCTGGGAGCGGAGGCGCGGGCGCAGGCCGCGGCGGAGGCGGCGCGGCTGGCAAGGGAGGGGCTGCGGGTGCTGGGGGTGGCCCGCGTGCTGGCGTGGGACGGGGCGTTTCCGGAGCTGCAGGAGGGGTTGCCGTTTGAGTGGGTGGGGCTGGTCGCGTTCTCGGATCCGGTGGCGCCGGGGATTCCGGAGGCGCTGGCCGGACTGCGCGGGGCGGGGCTGCGGACCGTCATGATCACGGGCGATGCGCCGGAGACGGCGGGGGCGGTGGCGCGCCAAGTGGGGATCCGCGCGGAACGGATCGTGACCGGGCCGGAGTGGGCGGCGATGGGGGAGGAGGACCGGGTCGCTGCCGTCCGGGCGGCGGACGTCTACGCCCGCATCCGCCCGGAGGCGAAGCTCCAAATCGTCACCGCCCTCGCCTCCTCCGGCGCCATCGTCGCCATGACCGGCGACGGCGTCAACGACGCACCGGCTTTGCGCGCCGCCCACATCGGCATCGCCCTGGGCCGCCGCGGCACCGAGGTCGCACACGCCGCAGCCGGGTTAGTCCTGGTCGAAGACGACCTCGCCACCCTGCTTCCCGCGCTCCTCCTGGGCCGCCGCCTCAACGCAAACCTCCGCAAGGCCATCGGCTACGTCGTCGCCATCCACGTGCCCATCCTCGTCCTCGTCCTCGCCCCCACGCTGCTTCCCGGGCTTCCCGCCATGCTCCTCACGCCGCTCCACGTCGTCTTTCTCGAGCTGCTGATGGGCCCTACGTGTTCGCTGGCGTTCGAGCGCGAACCCACCCGCGACGACGAGGTGGCCCGCCCGTGGCCGGTCGGAGGCGGCCTCCTCGGTCCTGGCGCCCTCGGCGCCGTCCTCACCCGCGGCTTGCTCCTTGCGGCCGGCTGTCTCGCCGCCGCCTACCTCGTTCCGCTCTTGACCGGCGCAAGCGGAGATTCGGCCGTCCGCACTGCCGCCTTCATCGCCCTCGTCACCGGCAATGCCTTGCTCACCCGCATCGCCCGCACGTCCCACGCGAAGAACCCCTGGATGACCGCGGCCTTCTTCGTGCCGCTTGCCTTGTGTGCGCTCTTGCTCGCGGTCCCGGCCCTGCGCGATGCATTCAGCCTTGAGGTAGTGCCGCTGGCTGCGGTAGGGGTTGCGGTGGGGTGTGTGGCGGTGAGTTTGAGTTTGAGTTTGAGTTTGAGGTTTCTGACGCGATGAATCTCGTTGCTCGTTGACATCGACCTCAATCCTTCGCTGCGCAGCCGCGCCTCACACTGTTAAACCGCGCAGCGGCGCCCTCAACCCCAACCTCAACCTCGTTCTCAACCTGTTTCCTCACCCTCCCTCCCCATTCTGCCTAACCGCTCCCGCATCACCGCCCCCAAGCCTTCGTCCGGAGGCAATTCGACGAACAGGCGGTCGCATCCGGCCGCGTCGAGGGCGATGAGCGCGTCGTAGAGGTTGCGTGCGGCTTCGGCGGGATCGCCGGTAGGGGAGAGGATGCGGGCGGTGGGGCCGGTGGCGAGGCCAGCGGGCAGGGCACGGTAGGCGAGAAACCCTGGGCGGCGTGCGGACGGATCCGTGGCCACGCCCCAATCAGAAATCAACGTGACGGGCGTCCGTGGGCTGTAGTGCAAGGCGGCGAGTCCCGGCGAGGCGGCCGGTGCAGCGGCATCGGGAAGGTGCCTCAGCAGCGGGGCGCGCCCCGCGAGAAAGTCGGTCAGGGCTTCGGCGGTGACGGCGCCAGGCCGGTATAGGACGACGGCGTCGCGGCCGTCGGGACCCGTCTCAACGGCTACGACCGTGCTTTCGAGGCCGTAGCTGCAGGGACCGCCGTCGAGGACGAGGTCGACGCGCGGGCCGAGGGACGCGACCACGTGCTCCGCGCGGGTCGGGCTGACGTACGTGTACGGGTTCGCGCTCGGTGCGGCCAGCGGAAAGTCCAGAAGCTGAAGGAGTTCGAGGGCAAGGGGGGCAGCGGGCATCCGGACCGCCACCCGCGGTCCACCGGCAGTGACGGCATCGGGCACCAGCGCGGACCTTTCGAGCAGCACCGTCAGCGGTCCGGGCCAAAATGCATCCATCAGCCCCCGCGCTAGTTCCGGCACGCCCGTCGTCAGCCGCTCCACATCCTCACGTCGCCCGACATGCAAGATGAGCGGGTTCGTGGCCGGGCGTTGTTTGGCCTCGAAAATCCGCTCAATCACCGTCACGTCCAGCCCGTTCCCGGCTAACCCATACACCGTCTCCGTCGGAATCGCGACGAGCCCCCCCGCGCGCAGCACCTCAGCCGCCCTGCCGACATCCGTGGTC
>CAMCYM010000052.1 GCA_945883885.1 Chryseobacterium gleum | reverse complement strand
ATATGCGAACAAGGCGTTCCAAATCGGAGCCGGACAGACGATCTCCAAGCCGCACACGGTCGCCCGGCAAACCACGCTGTTGGGTTTGGCACCCGGCGCCCGGGTGCTGGAAATCGGCACAGGCAGCGGCTACCAATGCGCCGTCCTGTGCGCCATGGGCTACAAGGTCTACAGCATTGAACGCCAGCGCGAACTCTTCGAAAAAGCCGGTCCGATGCTCGCATCGCTCGGCTTCCGCCCGGACCTGTTCTACGGCGACGGCTACAAGGGCAAGGCGGTCTTTGCGCCCTTCGACGGCATCGTGGTGACCTGCGGCGCGCCCGAAGTCCCTCAGGCCCTCCTGTCCCAACTCGCCGTCGGCGGCACGCTCGTCATCCCGGTAGGCGAAGGCGAAACGCAGGTGATGCACACCTTCCTCCGCACATCTGAGACGGAATTCACGCAGCGCGAACACGGCGTCTTCGCCTTCGTGCCGATGCTCGCGGCCCGCATGCCGCGCACAGCGGGACCCCGTTAAAGCAGGCCCTCGACCGGCCCGAGTCCCTCCCGCACGACTTCGGGCGGAGAAACCGTGCAGTCGATGACGGTCGATGCGTGCAACTGGCCATAGCCACCGTCGATCACGGCTTCGACCCGGTCGCCGTAGCGTTCGTGGATGAGCTCGGGATCGGTCGTGTATTCAAGGACTTCGTCTTCGTCGTGGACCGAGGTGACCACGAGCGGTCCCCCGAACGCCGCGAGCAACGCTTGGGCGACGGGGTGGTCGGGGACGCGGATGCCGATGGAACGGCGGTTTGACGTAAACCACTTCGGCACCTGTCCGCTGGCTTCCAGGATGAAGGTGTACGGCCCGGGCAGGGCGCGCTTCATGAGCTTGAAGACGTCGTTCGGCAGCGGTTTCGTGAAGGCGCTGAGCATCGACAGGTCCGCACAGAGCAGCGAAAAGTTCGCTTTCTCCGGCTTGATGCCCTTCAGCCGAGCAAGTTGATCGAGGCCCTTCGAGGAGCCGAGGGCGCATGCAAAGGAATAGACGGTGTCCGTGGGTACCACGACCACCCCGTCTGCACGCAAGGCCCGCACCGCCTGATCGAGCCGGCGCGCGTCCGGATTGTCGGGATGGATGCGGAGCAGCATGCAGGATCAGGCGTTGACCCGCGCGTGGTCCGCGAGGAACTGCTCGAGGCCCTTGTCGGTCAGCGGGTGGCTCAACAGAGCTAAGATGGCACTCAGCGGACCGGTCATGACATCGGCGCCCAGTTCCGCGCAGTCGAGGATGTGCATGGGATGGCGCACGCTGGCTGCAAGGATTTCCGTGTCGAAGTCGTAGTTGTCGTAGATGTTCCGGATTTTCTCAATCAGGGCGAGTCCGTCGGATCCCACGTCGTCGAGGCGGCCGATGAAGGGGCTGACATAGGAGGCACCTGCTTTCGCCGCGATGAGGGCTTGGCCTGCCGAGAAAATGAGCGTGCAGTTCGTGCGGATGCCTTCGTCGGTGAAGGTCCGGATGGCCTGGATGCCTTCCCGGGTGCAGGGGACTTTGACGACGATGTTCGCGTGGAGCGCGGCGAGGAGCCGGCCTTCCGCCACCATGCCGGCGTAATCGGTGGCGATGACTTCTGCGCTGACGTCGCCGTCGACGATTTGGCAGATGGCCCGGTAGTGCGCGTGCACGGCATCTTCGCCGCGGATGCCTTCCTTCGCCATGAGGGAGGGATTCGTGGTCACGCCGTCGAGGACGCCGAGGTCGTTCGCTTCGCGGATTTGGGCCAAATTCGCTGTGTCAATGAAGAACTTCATGCCGCGAAGGTACAGCACCCCGCAGACGCGGAGCGACTGTTCATAACTTCGGCGAATTGTGGAAAAACCCGCATACTTCGTGGGGAAGTCGGGCGTTTGAGCCCTGAACCTCGGACAGGCACGGGATACCTTTGCTGTCCGTTTCTCACATCGCCTTGCAGCTGTTGCACGCACATCGGATTGTTTTTTTCGCGCTCCTTGCGGCAGCGTGTTCGCCAGATCCTGCGGACCTGCCGCATCGGGTGCATGTGCCTGCGTGGACGTTTGCGGTGGAACCGGGCCAAGGAGAACCCACCGAGCGCATCGAAGAGGTGTGGGTGTACACGGAACGCGGCGTACTCGGGGCATTTCCCCTGCCGGCGGACATTCCCTTGCTGCTCGAAGACCTCGGGGAATCGGAGTCGCTCACCTTTTTGCCCGGCATCCGGGCGAACGGGGTTTCTGCAAGCCGCAAGCCCTATCCTTTTTACAGCGCGGTCACGCTGGACCTCGCTGTGGTGCCGGGCAAGTCGGACACTCTCGTTCTGAGCACCGGGTATGCGGATGGCGTGGATGTGGTGGTGGCGGAGGATTTCGAAACGGCGAACCGGTTCATCGAGGCCGCCACCAGCACTGCCGAAGTGGTGCGGACGACAGATTCGGCCTGGGTGCTCGACGGGCAGGGCAGCGGCTACATCGCCCTCGGACCCGGTGCAGCCGTTTTGACGGCGACGACGAACGAACAGCAGTACCCGCTTCCGGCAAATGGAACGGTTTGGTTAGAAATCGACTACCGCTGCACCCACGAGTTTGCGGTCGGCTTGCTGGCGGTGAATGCCGGCAACACGACGCGTACGCCCATCCTCGTGCTGCGGCCGACCGACGGGGAGCGGAAAAAGGTCTACCTCGACCTCGCGCCGGTGGTGCGTTCGCTTCCGGGGACGGACGGGTGGGAACTGACGCTGGACGCTGTGTGGGACGGGGTGACCCCGTCGGCTGTCGTGGTGGTGGACAACCTGAAAATCGTCACGTTCGAATGAGGACGCGCACGCTGCGGGCCGCTTATGTGGCGTCGGACGTGCTGGCTGCGGCGGCGTCATGGACGGTGCTGTATGCGTTTCGCAAGATGTGGGTTGAGCCGCAGGCGTTGCGCGTTCCCGTAGAGGTGGTGTTCACCGAGCGGTATGTGCAAGGGCTGGTGGGGGTGGTTGTGTTTTGGGTCGGGCTGTATGCGCTCGCCGGGATGTACCTCCGGCCCATGCGGCGGCACCGCATCCTGGAGCTGGGCCAGGTTGCGTGGACGACGGCGGTCGGGTCCTTTTTTCTGTTCCTTGTGCTCATCCTCGATGACACGGTGGCCGGCTATCGGCACTACTATGCGTCGCTGGCGGTGCTGGCTGCGAGCCACTTCGTGCTCACCTTGCTGGGCCGACTGATCATCACCACCCGCACGGTCAAGCGGATCCACCGCGGAGTGTGGGGGTTTCCGACGCTGGTCGTGGGAGGGGACGAGCGGGCGTTGCGGATGGTGGAGGAGATTCTGGCCCTGCGCCGCAATCCGGGCTTTCAGTTCGTCGGATTTCTGCAGGCGAATGGCAAGGACACACATTTGGCGGCGCTGCTGCCTCGGCTCGGAGCGGGATCGGACCTGCTGGCAATCGTGCGGGCACACGGGGTGGAGGAGGTGATTTTAGCCATCGGCAGCGGCGACCGCCCGGTCCTTGAGCGTGTGCTCAACGAGCTCGACGGCTCGGGTGTGGAGGTGCGCATTCTGCCCGATATGTACGATATCCTGAGCGGCAGCGTCCGGATGTCCAGCATTTATGGGGCGCCGCTGATGGAGATCCACCGGCACATGATGCCTCCGGCTCAGGTGGTGTTGAAGCGGGCGATGGACCTCACGGTGTCGGTCGTGGCGATGCTTCTGCTGGCGCCCGTGTTCGTGGGAATCGGCGTGGCGGTGCGGGCGTCGTCGAAGGGGCCGGTGTTTTTCTCGCAAGAACGCATCGGCCTGCATGGGCGGCCGTTTCGCATCTTCAAGTTCCGCACCATGGTGGTCGATGCGGAACATGCCGGACCGCAGCTGAGCAGCGACGACGATCCGCGGATCACGCGGGTGGGTCGGTTCTTGCGGAAGTCTAGGCTCGATGAATTGCCGCAGTTTTTCAATGTGTTGCGCGGGGACATGTCGCTGGTGGGGCCGCGGCCTGAGCGCGCGCACTACATCGCGTTGATCCTTGAGCGCGCACCGCATTACCGCCATTTGCACCGCGTGCGGCCGGGCATTACGTCGTGGGGCCAGGTGAAGTATGGCTATGCGACGAATGTGGACCAAATGGTGCAGCGGCTCCGATTCGACGTCATGTACATCGAAAACATGAGCCTCGCACTGGACTTTAAAATCCTGATGTACACGGTGTTAACTGTGTTGCGGGGCAGGGGAAAGTAGCGCTTCGTCGATTTATAAGCCCGTTTGAGCGAAATTTGAGGAATGCGCGTGTTCGCGTTCACCGGTCGCTTGGGGGTGCTTGTTCTGGTTGCCCTGGCTGCCGGGGCGGGTGCGCGCGCCCAGCCGGAATTGCGGGGCAGCCGGACCGGGACGTTGACGATCAACTACTGGTCTACCGCACCGGACGACCGCGTGCGAAGAGCACAAGAGGCCATCCTCGACAACATCGGTCTGTACCTCGAAGGTGCGATCGAAGTCCGCGACGGCCAAGTGGGGTGGAAGGTCTCCGAGCGGGTAGTGCTCCGGACGATGGAGGAGGTGGTGCGCGAAGTCTTGGCTTGGCAGGGCTTGCGGGAGAAGGTTCCGTTCGAGGGGTTTTCGGAAGATGTGGCCCTGTTGCTGCGGGATGTGGCGGAGCTCGATGAGCGGGACGTGGTGCGGTCCCGGGCGGGCTCCGGGACGGGGTTAGGCGCGCCAGAACGCCTCTACCTGCTCATCACGAACCGCATCGGTGAAGTGGTGTCCCAAGCAGGCGCCGAGCTCGGATACTTCGTCAACCGGGGGCTCATCGAGCAGTTGACCGCCACGGAGCAGGTGCCTGCAGAAGACGTGGAAGCGGTGCTGCGGGAATGGGGTGCGTTCGATCCGGAAGCCCCGCTTCGGCCGCTTTCCCTCGATTTGAGCGCGGACTCGCGCGCGGCCCTCGGTGCCGGCGACGGCTCCCAGCTCGCCCTGGCGCCCGCGCGCCCGGCGGCGGCCGTCTCGAACGACGCCCTCCTCGACCGCGTCGTCACGTTGCTCGAACGCCAAGACGACCGCCTCAGCGCGCTCGAACGCGACGTGGCTGCGCTGCGCGGCCGCCCCGTCGAGGCCGACCCCGAGCTCGCGGCGCTGCGGCTCCCCGAGGCCTTCGACGTCCGGTTCGCCAGCGGATCATCGGCCCTCGGCCTCAACGCCCAGCTCCAACTCGGCGAAGTCATGGACTTGCTCACCCGCTATCCGCAGCTGCGCGTGGTCCTTACAGGCCACACGGATGCAGAGGGCGAACGCGCGGCGAACCTCCAGCTTTCCCGTTCCCGCGCAGAAGCCGTCCGCCGCTACCTGCTGACCAGCGGCGTGGACGGGCAGCGCGTTCTGGTGAACTACGTGGGGGAGGAGCAGGCCATGCAACGCGGCGCCGAAGACCGCCGGGTCGTGGTTTCGTTCTATGCCCGGTAGTTCTGCCCGACCTTCGTCGCATGAAGATCGTGTGCATCGGGCGGAATTACGCGGACCATGCCCGGGAGTTGGGCAATGCCGTGCCGGCGGAACCGCTGTTTTTCTTGAAGCCGGACAGCGCCGTGCTCGGGGCGCGCCACCCATTCTACCTGCCGGACTGGACGCAGGAGGTGCACCACGAGATCGAGTTGGTCGTCCGGATCGACCGGCTGGGCCGCGCGATTGCGCCCGAGTTCGCCCGGAGGTACTACTCCCAAGTCACAGTGGGCATTGACTTTACGGCGCGCGACGTGCAGGATGCGCTCAAGAAATCCGGGGGGCCGTGGGAGAAGGCGAAGGCCTTCGACGGGTCGGCGGTGGTGGGCCGGACGTGGTGGAGCGTGGAAGAGCTGGGCGGCGACGTGCAGAATTTGGACTTCACCTTGCAGCGCAACGGGGGGGTGGCCCAAACCGGCTCCACCCGCGACATGCTCTTCCCGGTCGATGCCCTGATCGCCCACGTTTCGCGGTACATGACCCTGAAGTCGGGCGATCTGCTGTTCACGGGAACGCCCGCCGGAGTGGGCCCCGTGGCATCCGGAGATGTCTTAGAGGGCTTCCTCGGCGGGCGCTCGGCGTTCAAAATCTCCGTGCGCTGACCTCAGGGGTTGAGGTCGAGCACCACTTCGTCGGCAATCCGCTCGCGGAAGACGACCTCTCCGTCGAACACGTCGAGGACGTTCACTCCGTCACGGCGGATGGTGCCTGAGAGGATGGCTTTGCTCAGTCGGTTGAGGACTTCCTTCGCAATCAACCGCTTGAGCGGTCGGGCCCCCATGTCAGGGCTGTAGCCCGCTTCTGCAAGCCAAACCAACGCATCCTCCGACACCCGCAGGTCGATGCCCGCCTCCTTGAGCCGGTCGCCGATGCCCATCAGCTGGATTTCGACGATGCGGCGCAGGTGCGCCTTCTCGAGCGGGTGGAAGACGATGACTTCGTCGATGCGGTTGAGGAACTCCGGCCGCACGATGCGCCGCAGTGCGGCCTGCGCGATGGCGTCCATCTCGGCGACGACCTCGTCTGTAATCCGCCCACGCGCCCGGTCAAAGCACTCCTGGATGCCCTCGGACCCTGCGTTTGAGGTCATGATGATCAGGGTGTTTCGGAAGTTGACGGTGCGGCCTTTTGCATCAGTCAACCGGCCGTCGTCGAGCACTTGGAGCAATACGTTGAAGACGTCGGGGTGGGCCTTTTCGATTTCATCGAGGAGCACCACGGAATAGGGCTTGCGGCGCACGGCTTCGGTGAGTTGGCCCCCGTCGTCGTGGCCGATGTAGCCGGGAGGAGCGCCGACGAGTCGGCTGACCGTATGCGATTCTTGGAACTCGCTCATGTCGATGCGCACCATGGCTTGGTCGTCATTGAACAGCACGTCGCTGAGTGCACGGGCCAGCTCGGTCTTCCCTACCCCGGTGGTCCCGAGGAACAGGAAGCTGCCTACCGGCCGCGCCGCGTCGCTCAGCCCGGCGCGGGATCGCCGGATGGCGTCGGCGACGGCGACGACGGCCGCGTTTTGGCCCACCACGCGCTCGTGCAGCGCATCCTCGAGTCGGAGGAGCTTGTCCTTTTCGCTTTCGAGCATCCGCGCCACCGGAATCCCGGTCCAATTCGCCACCACGGAGGCGACCTCTGAAGCGTCGACTTCCTCCTTGATCAGCTTCATTCCGGACTGCAATTCAAGGAGTTGTGACCTTCCCGCCGCGACGGCAGCTTCGGCTTCTTGGATGCGGCCGTAGCGGATCTCGGCCACTTTGCCGAAGTCGCCCTCCCGCTCCGCACGCTCGGCCTCGAGCTTCAGTCCTTCGATTTCTGACTTGCGGGCGGCGATGCCATCGGCGATGTCTTTTTCGCTGCGCCACTGGGTGTTCAAACGGTCGCGTTCTTCTTGGAGGTGTGCAAGTTGCGCTCCAAGTTCTGCGAGTTTGACGGTGTCTTCTTCCCGGCGGATGGCTTCGCGTTCGATTTCAAGCTGCAGGATGCGGCGGTCGAGTTCGTCGAGTTCCTCCGGTTTCGAGTTCATCTCTAACCGCAGTTTGGAAGCGGCTTCGTCGATCAGGTCGATGGCCTTGTCCGGCAAGAAGCGGTCTGTGATGTAGCGCGTGGACAGGTCGACCGCGGCGAGGATGGCTTCGTCGCGGATTTGGATGCGGTGGTGCTGCTCGTACTTGTCCTTGATGCCGCGCAGGATGGAGATGGCATCGTCCCGGTCGGGTTCTTCGACGAGGACTTGCTGGAAGCGGCGTTCGAGGGCCTTGTCCTTTTCGAAGTACTTGCGGTACTCGTTGAGGGTGGTGGCGCCGATGGCCCGGAGTTCGCCGCGGGCCAGGGCGGGTTTGAGGATGTTCGCGGCGTCCATGGCCCCTTCGCCACCGCCGGCACCGACGAGGGTGTGGATCTCGTCAATGAAGAGGACGATGCGGCCGTCGGCCCCCGTCACTTCCTTGACCACGGCCTTCAGGCGTTCTTCGAATTCGCCCTTGTACTTCGCGCCGGCCACCAGGGCGCCCATGTCGAGCGAGTGGATGACCTTGTCGTGCAGGTTGTCCGGCACGTCGCCCGCCACAATCCGGTGTGCGATGCCTTCTGCGATGGCCGTCTTGCCTACGCCCGGTTCGCCGATGAGGAGCGGGTTGTTCTTCGTACGGCGGCTCAAGATTTGGAGCACGCGGCGGATTTCTTCGTCGCGCCCGATGACCGGGTCGAGCTTGCCTTCTGCCGCCAGGGCGTTGAGGTTGCGGGCGTACTTGCCGAGGGCCTCGTAGGTGCTCTCAGCGCTCGAAGACGTGGTAGCCGCGCCCTTTCGCAAGGACGCCATGGCTTGTTTCACGCCGTCGAGGGTGGCCCCTGCGTCTTTGAGTACCTGCGCTGTTGCGTCCGTTTCGCTGAGAAGTCCTTCGAGCAGGCGGTCCGACGCTACGTACTCATCGCCGGCCTTGCGGGCAAAGGCTTGGGCGCGTTGCAGGACGTTCACGGCACCGCGCGAGAGGGAAGGGGAGGTGCCGGCGACGCTGGGCAGCGCAGCGAGCATGCGGTCCACGGCGGCGGTGAGCACTTTTGTGTTGACATTTAGCCGTCCAAGGAGTCCGGGCACGACCGGGTCGTCGACGTGCAGCATCGCATGGAGCAGGTGCAACGTCCCGATTTCCGGGTGGTTGCCGGCCAGCGCTTCCTGCTGCGCGCGGTCGATGACCTCTTGGCTTTTCAGGGTGAAATTTCCGATATCCATGGGTAGAGTTTTCCGTGGACGGGCAAAGGGTACGCCACGGATGGTGGGCGGACAAGTTGTCAGGCTTTTCGCGCTCTGCGCGCCAAATTGACTGAATCCCACTACCTTGCGTGCATGCAAACCGGTCTACATGTGTGGTTCATCGGCTTCATGGGTGCGGGCAAATCGCACTGGGCTGCCCGCACGGCGGACGTGCTGGGCCTGCCGCTGATCGACCTCGATGCCGCGTTAGAAGCCGCAACCGGCCGCACCGTGGCTGCCTTATTCGACGAACTGGGCGA
>CAMCYM010000051.1 GCA_945883885.1 Chryseobacterium gleum | reverse complement strand
GAGGACGGGGACGGCGTTGTCGCGGAGGAGGTCGGCGACGAGGGGGGCGTCGGAGCCGCCGACGAGGACGAGGCGCGGCAAGCTGAATTCGCGCTTGAAGTGGACGGCGGCGGTGATTTGGCGCACGTCGTCGGCGTGGACGTAGAGGGCGAGGTCGCCGGAGAACAGGCCGCGCATGGCTTCGAAGCGCACGTCCACCGGGTCGGGGCGGGCGACGCGGGCGTACGCCGCAGCTTCCGAGAAAAACCGCCGCAGCTCGTGCAGCTCCTGGTCGTAGGTCTTGCGGCGGCGCACCTCGATTTTTTCGCCCTCGCGGTGGCGGTGGTGCATGCCCGGCCAATTCACGTGGACCCCGTCGACCTCGCGGATCACCGCGTCTTCCCAGTTCCACGCGTCGAACTGGACGATGCCGCTGGAGCCGCTGACCGTGCCGCCCCGGGGCGTGATTTGGCCCACGAGTACGCCGTTGCTGCGCACGGTGGGCGTGACCTCGCTGTCCGTGTTGTACGCGATGACCGACCGCACATTTGGGCGGAACGTGCCGATTTCGTAGACGTCGGCGGAGGCTCGGACCGCCTCGATTTCCACGAGTCCGAGGGTGCTGTTCGCCGCTATGAAACCCGGGTAGAGGTGCATGCCCGTCGCGTCGATGACCCGGTCGTAGCTGCGCGGGACGGTTTCTGCGCTGCCGACGTAATCGATGCGCCCGTCGCGGAAGCCGATGCCGGAATTTGCCACGACGTCGCCGGTGCCGAGGTGGGCCGTGGCGTGCAGAACGAGCACCGAGCCGCGCTGTGCAGGAGCCGGCGTGGGCTGGGCCGCAGCCGGTTCTGCGAGGAGCAGGCCGGCGGTGAGCAGGCCACAGGCCCGCAGGATCAAGGGAAGGCGCATGCTCATCGGTTTTCGTCCAGCAAGGTGTCGCAGTGGTAATGGCGGGGGACTTTCTCGGAAGGCGTGCGTTCGCCGCCGCCTTTGCGCTCGGCCATGGCCCGAACAAGGCGTGCGCGTTCTGCGACCATCGCTTCGCGGGCCGCGGCATCGGCCGTGCGGTCGAAGTACCGGATGCCATCCACAAAGGTCATGTCCGCGCGGGCCGCCATGCTCAGCGGATGGTCGCTCCAAACGACCACATCGGCGTCCTTGCCCGCCACCAGCGACCCCGTCCGGTGGTCGACGTGCAGCAGGATGGCCGGGTTGAGGGTCACGAACTTGAGCGCCTCCTCCTCGGAGATGCCGCCGTACTTGACGGCTTTCGCCGCTTCCTGGTTGAGGCGGCGCGCCATCTCGGCATCGTCCGAGTTGAAGGCCGTCACCACGCCTTGGCGGTGCAGAACGGCCCCGTTGTGCGGGATGGCGTCCTTCACCTCGTACTTGTAGGCCCACCAATCGCTGAAGCTCGAGCCGCCCGCGCCGTGTTCCGCCATCTTGTCGGCGACCTTGTACCCCTCGAGGATGTGGGTGAAGGTGTTGACGCGGAAGCCCATCGAGTCGGCCACGTGCATGAGCATGTTGATCTCGTCTTGGCGGTAGCTGTGGCAGGAGATGAAGCGTTCTCCGCGCAGGATTTCTGCGAGGGCCTCGAGCTCCAGGTCGCGGCGGGGCGGACCGACGGGCGCGGCATCCCGACGACCGCGGCGAGGCGTGCCTGCGCGCCAAACTTGCCACGCGGCCTCGTACTCGCGGGCCCGGATGAAGTGGTCGTAGTAGACCTGCTCGACCCCCATGCGGGTTTGGGGGAAGCGGGTGCGGGCGTCGTCGCCCCAGTTGCTCTGCTTGACGTTCTCCCCGAGGGCAAACTTGATGAAGGGCGGCGCGGCCGCGAAGACGAGCTCGTCGGGTGCCGCGCCCCAGCGCAGCTTGATGATGGCACTTTGCCCGCCGATGGGGTTTGCCGAACCGTGCAGAAGCTGGGCCGCGGTCACCCCGCCAGCGAGTTGGCGGTAGATGTCGATGTCTTCGCTGTCGAGGGCGCTGGCGATGCGCACTTCGGCGCTGCTGGCCTGGGTGCCTTCGTTGATGCCGCGGGCGACGGCGATGTGGCTGTGCTCGTCGATGATGCCGGGCGTCACGTGGCGGCCGGCCGCGTCGATTTGCTCGATCGCCGGCAGGTCCTTGCCCAGCACGGCGGACGGGTTGAGATTGCGGCCCACCGCTGCAATCCGGCCTCCGTGGATGAGGATGTCGGCCCCCTGCAGCACCCCCGCCGAATCACACGTCCACACCGTCGCATTCCGGATCCACACCGTCCGGGCGGAAGGCCGCTCGGCGAACCCGTAGGCCTTGAACGGGTAGACGACGGCGCCCTTCGGCGGAAGCGGTACGTCCGCAGATTTCGGAGGATCGGCGGGGGCGGGTTCGTCGGTTTGGCGCAGGGCGCTCCACGGCACCATCCGCCCATCCGCCAACTGCGCCGTGCCTTCCCAAATCCGGCTGTCCATCCACACCTCCCCGGTCATCCGCACAGTTCCGGGCAGCCCCAGCGAGTCGCCCTCGAACTGCAGGCCCACCGTGCGCCCCTCGGGACGCAACGTCACGGCCACACGCCGCGCGCTATCGCCCGCCGCCGCCGTGGCCTCCAGCCGCAACCGCGCCTTCGGCGCAACGGCGGTCCCCGTCACCTCCAGCCGAACCGTGCGCCCCTCGATCACCACGTCGTACCCCCCCCGCACATCCGGCGCCGTCCGGTCCACCAGCACCTGCGCCCGGCCCTGCACCCAGCACTCGAACCACGTCGTCCCCTCGCCGAAGACCGGTCCGTCGGTCACAATCAAATTCGCCCAACGGCCCGCCCGCAGCGACCCCACCGCCTCCTCCACCCCGGCCAGCCGCGCCGGCACCTCCGTCAACGCCTCCAGCGCAGCCCGATCCGACAGCCCATGCCGCATGGCCTCGCGCACCGCCCCCCGCAGGTCCTCCGGCTTCGAAAGCCCTGCCGCCGTCAGCGCGAACGGCACCCCGGCGGCCTCCAGCCGGGCGGGATTCTCCGGCGCTAACTCCCAATGCTTCAACTCGTCCAGCCCGATCAGGCGCGCCAGGTACGGATCCGACACATCGAACGCCGCCGGGAAGTTCAGCGGCACCACGCACGCCACGCCGGCGGCCTTCACCTCGGCGATCCGCTGGTAATGGTCGAGCCCCCCCACGGCCACGAACGGCCGGCCGCCGACCTGCCGGCCGAGCGCCCCCGCCCGCAGGACGTCCTGCCACCCGTCCACGGCGATGAACCGCGGCAACTCCCGGGCCGCGGCGAAGGCCTCGAGCGACAAGTTCGTCGGGCGGGCAGGGTCGGCGGCGTGGGCCGCGTGCCATTCGGCGTCGAGGAAGGTTTGGTGCAAGAGCGCGATGGCGCCCATCAGCGAGCTCGGATAATCCTGCGACGAGGACCCTTTGCGGAAGCTGAAATGCGCCGCGGCAGCCGGCTTCAGCAGCGCTTCGTGGACCGGGACAGCCGCCGTGGAGACGAGTGCGCCGGTGCCGCGGGCGATGCCATCGGGCACGTGGGTCAGCACCGCGCCGATGCCGGCCTTGCGGAGGGCCGCTGCATCCTCGGTGGACGGATGAAACTCTGCGGCCGCCTGGATTTCTGGTCGGATGGCTTCGTTCCACCCGTAGGCCCCCTTCTTGTCGCTGAGCTCCTGCTGGCCCCGACGGCCGCTCTCGGCAGGTGCCACCGCGGGTTGCCCGAAGGAGGACTGCACGTCCACGAAGGCAGGGTACAGGTGGTAGCCTTTCAAGTCGATGCGCACGACGGGCTCAGGCAGAGCCACGGTGCCGTGCAGGCCGACGGCGGCGATGCGGCCGTCTTCGATGAGGACCGTGGCATCGCGCAGCACCTCGGTGGCGGTCACATGGACCGTGGCATGGAGCAATGCGGTGCGAACGCTGCGCTTGTCGACCGTGCCGTTCGCAGGAAAGGTCTCTTGTGCAGCCGCCGACACCAGCAGCACACACCCGGCGACGAGCGCCGCACACACCCGGAAGAAAGAGGCCATGGAGCAGGGTTGAGCCCGCCAAGTTACACTCGACAGCCCTGCCCGCCCGTACCTTTGCACCATGCGCATCCCCACGGCTGTTTATGCTGAAATCACGCCCAACCCGGCCGTGATGAAGTTCGTCGCCGACCGGCTCCTCATCCCGGACGGCCGGCAAGCAGAATTCCGCTCGAAGCGCGCCGCCGCCTGTGCGCCGCTCGCCGAAGAGCTCTTCAACTTTCCCTTCGTCACGAACGTCTTCATCAGCGGGCCGTTCGTGTCCGTGACGAAGGATGCGAGCCTCGGTTGGGAGATGATCGTGCAGCAGCTCCGGGAGTACATCCGCGACTGGCTCATGGAGCACGAGCACGCCGTAGACGCAGAGGCGCTTGAGGTCTACCTCGCCGGCGAAGGGGCGCCGTCGGCCGATCCGGTGGGCAGTGCAGCCCCCGCTCCGGTGCCGGGCTTCATCGCAGAGGCCGACATCGTGCCCACCCCGCTCGACGACGAAATCCGCCACCTCCTCGACGAGTACGTGCGGCCGGCGGTCGAGCAAGACGGCGGCGCCATCGACTTCCGCGCCTTCCGCGACGGCGTCGTCTACGTGCACCTAAAAGGCGCGTGCAGCGGGTGCCCGTCGAGCATGCAAACGCTCAAAGGAGGCATCGAACAGCTGCTGTGCGCGAAGCTCCCCGACGTCCGCGAAGTCGTCGCCGCGGGGGTGTGAGGGAGTGGATTAGCCTTCGGTCCTCCGGCCTTTGAGGGCCTGGAGTTCCGAGGCCAAACGCCGCACCAGCCCCCCCTCGCCCGGCCACTCCAACGTCAGCACCCCCACCGCACGCCACACCTCCAGCACCTCGTCCGGTCCCACGCTGAACGGCGCATAGGCCGGGTGGTCGGAGTGGAGCAGCCAATCTTCGTGCGTGTCCAGGCGGTTCTCGACGCGCTTCAGGACGATGCCCCGCTCCCGCGTCACCACGACGTACGGCCGCAGCCCGCCCGCCCGGTCCCAATCCTCCTCGTACCGCCCCAGCACGTAGGCACCGTCCTGGACCGGGTCCATGCTCTCGCCTTGCACCTGGAACATCCGGTACGTGCGGTCCGCCGCGAGTTCTGGCAGCGGCAGGTCGAAGGTGGGGAGCTCGCCGAGGAAGGTGGGGTCGCCGTAGCCGGTGAGGTAGCCCGCGGCGGCGGGGACCGGCACGAGGGCGACGCGCTCGTGGCGGTCGGGGCCGACGGCGACGGTGAGGACCCGCAGTGCGGTGCCGTGGACCCGGGCACCCGCGTCGTCTGCGCCCGAGACGAGGGCGTCGAGGCCGATGCCGTAGAGGCGGGCGAGGCCTGCGAGCACGGCGAGGCGGGGTTCGGCCCGGCCTTCCTCGTAGGCGCCGAGGGCCGACCGTTTGATGCCGACGGCCTCCGCGGCTTGCTGCTGCGTCATTCCCCGGGACCGCCGAAGGGTCCTGAGGCGCGCGGCGAAGGTGGAGGGGCCGTCCATGGCGCCGAAGATAGGGGTGCGAAGCGGGGGGGATTCGGTGTATCTTCGGGTTCACACCGGATTTGATGCCCTGATGATGCGCCCGACGAACCTGTTGCGATGGACCGTGCTGTGGGCGGGCCTGCTCCTGATGGGGGGGTCGGTGGGCGCGCAGCGTGTGTTTGGGCCGCCGGCCTTGCAGCGGATGCAGGAGGGCCATGCCGCATGCGGGAAGGGCCTGGTGGGCGTGCCCGTGGATGCCTTCACCCGCATCGGGCCGCCGGCCACCTACGACCCCGACGGACCCCGCACGGCGAGCATCCTGGTCAACTACCTCGGCACCACGCCTCCTGCCGTCGTTAGCGCCTTCAACTACGCGAAGGACCTGTGGGCCGATGCCCTGTCCACGCCGGTCACCATCCGGATCAACGTCTCGTGGAGCGCGCTCTCCGGGGGCACCCTTGCCCAGGCCGGCCCGACCACCCTCCACCAAGACTTCCCCGGTGCTCCGTTCCCGACGACCTACTACCCCGCCGCGCTGGCAAACCGGCTTGCCGGCACAGACCTGAGCCCCCAAAACGATCTCACCTGCACGTTCAACAGCTCGGCGAACTGGTACCTCGGCACGGACGGCTACCCCCCGCCCGGTCAGTACGACTTCGTGACGGCGGCCCTCCACGAAATCGGCCACGGGCTGGGCTTCATCGGCAGTGCGTACTGGACGACCGGCTTCGGCTTCCTCGGCACCGCCGGCGTGCCGTACGTGTACGACCAATTCACGGAAACGCAGCTCGGTGCGGATTTGTTGGGGCTCGAAAATGGCAGCACGGCGCTGGGTACGGCACTGGTTTCGAACGCACTGTACTGGGACGGCGCCGAAGGCATCGAAGCCGGCGGGGGCATCCGGCCGCGGCTCTACGCGCCGGGACTGTACGAGCCCGGATCGAGCTATTCCCACCTGAACGAATCGAGTTACCCGCCCGGCAACGTCAACGCCCTGATGACGCCCGCACTCAATTCTGCCGAAGCGAATCACGACCCCGGCCCCATGCTGCTGGCCATGTTCCGGGACATGGGATGGGCCGCCGGGGAATGCCTCATCTCGGACGTTTCTGTAGGCGTGCAATCGCCCTGCCTGCCCACCACGAACACCTACAGCCAAACCCTCACGGTCACCTTTGAGAACCCCCCTGCCACAGGCACTTTGCTCGTCAATGGCCAGGCCTTTGCACTGGGCACCAGCCCGATGGCGGTGACCCTGACGAACCTGCCTGCGAACGGCCTCCCGGTGGACCTCTCCGTCAGCTTTTCTGGCGATTCCGACTGCAGCTACCTCATTCCCGAGGCCTTCACCGCCCCGATTTCGTGCTGTGGCCAACTGCGGCTGCGCACCGTCGACCCCGCCGCCGACCAGGTGGGGCTGCGGCTCCTCGGGACCTGTGCGTCCTCCATGTCCGGCTGGTCGCTCCGGTCTGGGTCCGCCACGTGGCCGCTTCCGGACACGCTGCTGACCTCCGGGGCGCTGCTGACGGTGGCCTGTCCGGGCTGGAATCCGCCGTCTGCCGGCGGGGAACTGCTGCTGGTCCGGCCCGACGGATCGGCCGCGGATTATGTGCGGTGGAGTGCCTCGTCCGGCGGCGGGGAGGCGGCGAACGCGGCGGCGGCGGTGGCCGCCGGCATTTGGTCCGCAGGCAGCTACGTCGCCGCCTTCCCCGTCCTGAACTACATCGGCTTCACGGCGCACGGCGCGGCGTACTGGACCGGCACCCCCATCCCCTGCGCCATCCTGTCCATCGCCGCCGCCGGTCCGCCCTCCGCCTGCGATCCGGCTACGAACGACTTCAGCGCTTCCGTCACGGTGACCTTCCAAGGCGCTCCGTCCGCGGGATCGTTGGTCGTCAACGGCACGGCGTTCCCCATCGGCACAAGCCCGCGAACGGTCACCTTGCCTTCCCTCAACAGCACCGGGCAGCCGGTCGCCGTAAGCGCCTACTTCTCGACCCAGCCCGCGTGCGACGCGTCCTTCTCCGGCGTGCTTGTGGCCCCCGCGGCCTGCGATTGCCCGATGGACCTGAGCGGCAACCGCATCATTGAAGTCGCGGACATCCTCGCGCTGCTGGCGGACTTCGGGTGCAGCGGCGTGTGTCCGGCCGATTTGAACGGCGACGGGACGGTGGCCGTGGCGGATGTGCTGCTGTTGCTTGCGGCGTTTGGGGAGGGGTGTGAGTGAGGCGCGGCTGCGCCGCGGGGAACAGGGATGAGGGTTTGCCAAATATTTTGGCAATGCTGCATATATTAGCGGCATGTCCATCGAACGCGCCATCCTCCACCTCGACCTCGATACGTTTTTTGTGTCTGTGGAGCGGCTGCTCGACCGCCGGCTCGTGGGCAAGCCGCTGCTCATCGGCGGCACGGGCGACCGCGGGGTCGTGGCTTCGTGCAGTTACGAGACGCGCGCGTTCGGGGTGCATTCCGGCATGCCCATGCGGCAGGCGCGCGCGATGTGCCCCGAAGCCCTTGTGATCCGCGGGAATACGCAGAACTACATGAAGCACTCCGACGCCGTCACGGAAATCGTGCGGGAGGCGGTTCCGGTGTGCGAGAAGACGTCCATCGACGAGTTCTACGCCGACCTCACCGGCCTCGACCGGTTCTTCGGCTGCTCGAAATTCGCCCGCGAACTGCGCGCACGCATCGTCCGGGAAACCGGCTTGCCCATCTCCACCGGCCTGAGCACCAGCAAGACCGTCAGCAAGGTGGCGACCGGCGAGGCCAAACCCGCCGGCGCCCTCCACGTCGACTCCGGCACAGAGCGCTCCTTCCTCGGCCCCCTCTCCATCCGCAAAATCCCGTCCGTCGGGACCACCACCTTCCACACCCTGCGCAACCTCGGCGTCCGGCGCATCCACACGGTCCAGGAGATGCCCGCCGAACTGCTCGAACAGGTACTCGGCGCGAACGGGCGGTCCATTTGGCGCAAAGCGCACGGCATCGATCCCAGCCCGGTCATCCCCTTCAGCGAGCGCAAATCCATCTCCACCGAACGCACCTTTGCCCGCGACACCGCTGACATGCAACGCATTCGCCCCCTTCTGGTCGCCATGGCCGAAAACCTCGCGTACCAACTCCGCCGCGGCTCCCGCCTGACCGCCTGCGTCACCATCAAGGTCCGCTACGCCGACTTCGACACGCGCACCCTCTCGGCCTCCTTGCCCTACACCGCCGCCGACCACCTCCTCGTGCCCCGGGTCCTCGAACTCTTCGACCGGCTCTTCGACCGCCGCGTCCTCCTCCGCCTCGTCGGCGTGCGCTACAGCCACCTCGTCACCGGCGGCTGCCAAATGGACCTCTTCAGCGACACCGGCGAGCGGGTCGCACTCTACCGCGCCCTCGACCGCATCCGCGACCGGTACGGCGACCGCAGCATCGTTTCCGCCGCCGGCCTCGAAGCCCGCACCATCGGCCGCCCGAACCCCTTCGACGGCTCGGCCCCGCTCCTCCTCGCAAACCGGCACCACTGAGTAAGTTTGAGTTTGAGTTTGAGTTTGAGTTTGAGTTTGAGTTTGAGTTTGAGTTTGAGTTTGAGTTTGA
>CAMCYM010000050.1 GCA_945883885.1 Chryseobacterium gleum | reverse complement strand
CGCCCGCGCCGCCAGCCACGCCCCAAACGACGACGGCCCCGCCGCAACTTCCACCTCCGGCTCCGGCTCCGGCACATACGCCATCACATCAAGCTCGATGGACCGCGCCACCGCCTCAGCCAGGATGGTATCTTCGAGGGAGAGGGTTGAGGTTGAGGTTGAGGCAAAGTTCGGCGAATCAACCCTAACCGACACATTATCAGACACTATTTCACGGGTAATCTTGCCCTCATCCCTCGAGCCGGAAACGCCGGCGACCTCATCCCTCGAGCCGGCAACGCCGGCGACCTCATCCCTCAAGCCGGCAACGCCGGCGACCTGTTCACTCATCCCTGAATCCTCATCCCTCGAGCCGGCAACGCCGGCGACCTCATCGCGAAGCTCCGTTGTGAGGGCTGTGAACACCGTTTGGCGGTTCGGGGCGTGGGCGCAGGCGCGCAGGAGGTCGCGCTCGCTGTCGCCGTGGCCGGCTTCGCGGGAGGCGCGGGCGAGGAGGACGGAAATGGCCGCAGCCCACGGGAACCGACCGCACCACACCGCCAAATCCGCCCGGTCCGCGCCCGTCATGCGCATCGGCGATTCCAGCAGCGTCAGCAGGCGGTTTCCGTCCATCACCAATTGCCCAGGGAAGCGTTGAAAATGTCCTGCGAGAGCTGCTCCGCGAGGTCGGCCAGGACCTGCTCCTCCACAGATGCAAAGTCCTGGTCAGACGGGATGTCCACGAACCGCGAGAAGGCCCGTTCGAAGTCTTGGGAGACGTCGCGGCCGTTTTCATAGCGCACCGCGACCCGAATGGTCAGCCGGTTCGCGGCCGCCGTTTCGTTGCCTTGGGCGTTGATGGGGGCGAGGGTCCATTCGACGATGTCGGCGGCGAAGCGCAGTTCACCACCTTCGGGGACGAGCTTGAGGGTGGTTTGGCGCTGGATGCGGTCGCGGAGGGCTTCGGTGAGGATGAGCGAAGCCGTCGCACTTGCAAGGGGTGTCACCGGTTCGAAGGCCGCGACGGAAAACGTCGTAGCTCCGGAGGTCATCGCACCGTAGGGCGAATACACGCCGCAGCCGGGCCCTGCCGAGAGCAGGGTGGCCACCAGCGTGAGGAGTGCGAGGCGCTTCATCCCAGTCCGAATTCCTTGATTTTCCGGTACAACGTGCGCTCGGAGATGCCCAGTTCGGCGGCGGCGTTGCGGCGACGGTTGCCGTGTTTGCGGAGGGCTCTGCGGATGAGCTCGCGCTCCGAATCCGACAGGGACAGCACCTCGTCCACCTCCTCGGCGAGCTGCAGAGGCGGTTCCACGGGGGAGGCCGCGGGGAAGCGGACCACCGAGGTGGTGCCCGTGACGGTGGGACGTTCTGAGGGGGTGGCGACCTGCACTGCCGTCGACGAGGACGGCGTGGCGGAGCCGGCTGCCTGCAGGGGAGCAGCGGAATCTTCCTCGAGGACCCAAGCGGCGCCGTCTGTGCGGAAGACCCGCTTGGCCAGGGCTGCATCGGCCCCTTCGAGGCGACCGCCGTGGGCGATGAGTCCCATCACGAGCTGCTTGAGGTCGTGGATTTCTGCCCGCATATCGAAGAGGACCTTGTAGAGGATCTCCCGCTCGTTCAGCGTGTTCGGATCGGTGGAGCCGGGGCCTCCGAGCCGAACGGGAAGCCGCGTACGGTGCGCTTCCGGCAAGAATCCCAGCAGCGTATCGGCATCGACTGTGCGGTCGGTGAGCAAGATGGACATCTGCTCGGCCGTGTTTTTCAGTTGGCGCACGTTGCCGGGCCAGCCGTAGCTGGCCAAAAGCTCTACGGCCTCGACCGAGAGCTGCAAAGGCGGCATGCGGTACTGTTCGCTGAAATCTGTCGTGAACTTCCTGAAAAGCAAGTGAATATCCCCAGGACGTTCGCGGAGCGGGGGCATCGAGATCGGCACTTGGTTCAGGCGGTAATACAGGTCCTCGCGGAACCGTCCCGAAGCAATGGCCTCCCCGAAATCCACGTTCGTAGCGGCCACCACACGGACGTCGGTCTTCAGCACCTTCGACGAACCCACACGGATGAACTCGCCCGTCTCGAGGACGCGGAGCAGCCGCACTTGGGTGGTGAGCGGCAACTCCGCCACCTCGTCCAGGAAGATGGTGCCGCCATGGGCCTCTTCGAAGTACCCCTTCCGGGCCTCGGTGGCGCCGGTAAACGAACCTTTCTCGTGCCCGAAGAGCTCGGAGTCGATGGTGCCTTCCGGGATGGCGCCGCAGTTCACCGCGATGTAGGGGCCGTGTTTGCGGGTGGAGGCGTGGTGGATGATGCGGGGCATGACCTCCTTGCCCGTACCGCTTTCGCCGAGAACGAGGACGCTGATGTCGGTGGCGGCCACGCGCTCCGCCACGGAGATGGCGCGGTCCAGCGCGGGGCTGGTGCCGATGATGCCGAACCTGCGTTTCAGCGTGGCGACGTCGGTCATGCCTCAGCCGGTTCGTCGGTCACAACTCCGAGCAAGGTCGCAGGGGTGTGGCCCGTGGTGCGGACGTTGACGTAGGTGCCCGGCAACAGGTCGCCTTTCGGGAATACCACCACCGCGTTGTGGGTGGTGCGGCCGAAGTACTCGTCGTCCCGCTTTTTTGAGGTGCCTTCGATGAGGACCCGGAAGACCTGGCCGACACGGTCGCTGATGCGCTGGGTGGCGTGCTCCATTTGGAGCGCGATGACTTGCTGCAAGCGCTCGCCCTTGACGGCATCTGGGATGTCATCCTCGAACTTGCGTTCTGCGAGGGTCCGCGGGCGCTCGCTGTATTTGAACATGTACGCCATGTCGTACCGGACCTCCTCCATCAGGGACAGCGTCGCGCCGTGCTCTTCCGCCGTTTCGCCGCAGAATCCGGCGATGATGTCCGTCGACACCGCACAGCCCGGCAGAATCCTGCGGATGGCGGCAATGCGGTCGAGGTACCACGCGCGCGAGTAGCCCCGGTTCATCCGCTTGAGCACGTCGCTGTCGCCGGACTGGACGGGCAAGTGGATGTATTTGCACAGATTGTCGTGGCGGGCGATGGCGTGGAGCACATCGTCCGTCATGTCCTTCGGGTGGCTGGTGGAAAACCGTACCCGCAGGTCCGGATGGACCCCTGCGACGTGCTCGAGGAGCTCGGCAAAGCGCACCACCGGGGCGGCGGGGTCCTTGATTTCGCCCTTCGCGTCGACGTTCCACTTGTAGCTGTCCACGTTTTGGCCCAGGAGCGTGACCTCCCTGTAGCCCGCCGCAAAGAGGTCGCGGGCTTCTTGCACAATCGTCTGCGGGTCGCGGCTGCGCTCCCGCCCGCGCGTGAACGGCACGACGCAGAAGCTGCACATGTTGTCGCACCCGCGCATGATGGAAATGAACGCCGTGACCCCGTTTGAATCGAGGCGGACCGGGCTGATCTCTGCGTAGGTCTCCTCGCGGCTCAGCAGCACGTTCACGGCCTTGTGGCCCTCGTGGACGGCGCCGACGAGGCGGGGCAAGTCCCGGTACGCATCCGGACCTACGACCAGATCGACGAGCTGTTCCTGTTCGATGAGCTGTTCGCGCAGCCGCTCCGCCATGCAGCCCAGCACGCCCACGACGAGGTCCGGCTGAGCGGTTTTGCGCGCCTTCAAGGCATGGAGGCGCTGGCGCACCCGCTGCTCGGCGTGGTCACGGATGGCACACGTATTCAGCAAGATAAGGTCTGCTTCTTCGATGTTCCGCGTCGTCGCGTAGCCGGCTTCGTCGAGAATGCGCGCGACGATTTCCGAGTCGCTGAAGTTCATTTGGCACCCGTAACTCTCTAAGTACAAGCGCTTGCTGTGCGTGGGCTGCGAAGGCACCACCGTGGCACTGCCCTGCAGCGATTCTTCAAGGGGGGTGCGGGAGTCGTCCGCGGGGAAGGTGTCCATGGGTGCGCTTTCTGCGTCCGAAAGGTACGACCGCCCTGCCAAATTGTCACTCCCCCCGCCGCAGGTCATACACCCGCACATCGCCCCAGTTCACCACCGGCCGGTCGAGCCAAGGCCCCCAGTCGTACTGCCCGAGCGCCGCCGTGTCGTTCACCACGAGGTGGGTGGCTCCGCGTGCGGCAAAGTGCGCGCACCGCTCCGCCCCCACGAGGTCGTTCTCGTACAGGTCCGTGAACCCACGCAGGTCCATGCGCGTCAACGTCAGGTTCGGGGTGGGATCGGGGAAACTCAAGACCACGGCATCGCTTCCCAGCAACCGATGCAGCGCCCCCCGCTTCGCCGCAAGCGGATCGAGGCGCCGCCGCTCGTCCCACGCCAGCCATGCATATTCCTCCCGCAACCAGCCCGGCACGAAGACCGCCGCCAGCCGGGTGTCGGTCTCGCCGCGTTTTGCGCGGGTCCGTGCGGCGGTTGCGGGGATTTGGACCGCGAGCACGACGGCGCAGACGGCCCAGACCCCGCGCATCCGCCGCGGCCCCCACTCCTTCGACGCGGCTGCCGCCCCCACCACCGCGAGCGGCGGCACCAGCAACCCCTCGATCAGGTAGTAATCGTGGACGTCTAAGTTGCTGTACCAAAGCGCGAAATACACTCCCAGCCCCGCCATCACCCCGGTCCCCATCGCCACGGCCGCCCACCTCCTGCGGCGCACCGCCACCGCCGCCGCAACGACCGCCGCCCCGACCACCAGCGCGCGCGTCGCCCGCGTCCCCCACTCCGGGATCCGCACGCTCCGCAGCTGCTCCCACACCGCCGCCGGATCGGCCGACTCCCACCACGGGCGCACGGTGGTCAAAAAGTACACGGACCCTGCCGCCCGGTTGTAGGCCGTCGCATGCGCCACCCACGCAGCACCCACCGCCACCGCCACGGCCAGGGCTGCGCCCACCTCCCACCTCCGCGTGGTCCACGCCTTCACCGCCACCGGCGCCAAACCTATCCCCATCGTGGGCCGCCACAGGATCGCAAGCGCAAACGCCGCCGCCGTGGCCGCCACCCAGCCCCACCGGCCGGGCCGTTCCACCGCCCTCCAACCCGCCCACCACCCCA
Organism: Chryseobacterium gleum; assembly: GCA_945883885.1. Taxonomy (GTDB): domain Bacteria; phylum Bacteroidota; class Bacteroidia; order Flavobacteriales_D; family Sanyastnellaceae; genus CAMCYM01. Next base: position 4,042 of record CAMCYM010000050.1, on the reverse strand, counting down.
CAAACACCGCCCCCAGCGCCGCGAAATTCACGAGGTAATTCCCGGCATAGTAAGCCGCGAGAGGGGTCAGTGCTACTGCACCTGCAGCCACGGCCGCCGCTGGCACCGATTCCGTTCGCTCCCGTGCCCACCGATACAGCGCCCACAGCCCCAGCCACCCCAGCACAAGGTGGAGCAGCGGCAGCATGGCCGGTTGCTCCCGTCCGATCAGCGTCCAACTACCTGCACATATATAATAGGTCAGGGGAAACTCCCCCACCCCACGACCGCCGTCGGAGTGCTGGAAGTGCATCCGCGGGGTCCACGTGCCTTGATCGGCGTGAAAATTCATGGCAAGCGAAAGCGCATCCGCCTGCCGCCAAGCATGCACCGATCCGGGCAAACGCCCCAGCGCATCTGCATACCCGAACGCCCAAGCGCACAGCAGCAGCGCCATGACAAAAAGCGCCCGTTCTCCCCGCTGCACCATGGCGTGAAACTACAGCGGACACCCTGCCGTATGGGGCGGTGGAAAAAAAAATCCGCCTACGGCGGAGGAATACAGGCCCGCAAAACGGTTTTGAATTGCCCGGAAAGCGGCCCTTTCTTTGCACCCCCCGGAATCCACCCCATGAGCACAAACGTCGTCATCGTCGAGTCCCCTGCGAAGGCCAAAACCATCGAGGGCTACCTGGGAAAGGACTTCCGGGTCCTGTCCAGCTACGGACACATCCGCGATTTGCCGAAGGACAACCACAGCGTGGACGTCGCGAACGGCTTCGAACCGAAGTACGTCGTGTCCGAAGAAAAGAAGCAGCTCGTCAAAGACCTGCGAAAAGCGACGGACAAGGCGGACGTGGTGTGGCTCGCGACGGACGAGGACCGCGAGGGGGAAGCCATTTCGTGGCACCTGCAGCAAACGCTGGAACTCGCGCCCGAGAAAACCCGCCGCATCGTCTTCTCAGAAATCACGAAGAACGCCATCCTGAAGGCCATTGAACGGCCGCGCCAAGTGGATGTGAACCTCGTGAATGCGCAGCAAGCACGCCGGGTCCTCGACCGGCTGGTCGGCTTCGACCTGAGCCCCATCTTGTGGAAGCGGGTGAAACCTGGGCTTTCCGCGGGCCGCGTGCAGTCCGTCGCCGTGCGCATCCTCGTGGAGCGGGAGCGCGAGATCCAAGCCTTCGCTTCTGAATCGTCCTTCCGCGTGGTGGGCGAATTCACGACGAAAGGGATTCCGTTCAAAGCGGAGTTGAACAAGCGCTATCCGGACGAAGCCGCAGCGCGGGACTTCCTCGAAGCATGCGGGCCGGCGACGCACACGGTGCTTTCGGTCGAAACACGGCCTGCCACCCGCAAGCCCGCTGCCCCGTTCACCACGTCCACCCTGCAACAAGAGGCCTCCCGCAAGCTGGGGTTCAGCGTCACCCGGACCATGCGGGTGGCCCAAAACCTCTACGAAGCCGGACACATCACCTACATGCGTACGGACTCGACGAACCTGAGCGAGTTCGCCGTGACTGCAGCCGCCGAAGCCATCACCGCGTCGTATGGCGCCGAATACAGCACGCCGCGTGCCCACCACGGAAAGCAGTCGAAGGGAGCCCAAGAGGCCCACGAAGCCATCCGCCCCACGGATTTTGCAGTGCCGAGCATCTCCGCGGAAAGCGACGCAAAGCGGCTGTACGACTTGATTTGGAAGCGAGCCATCGCTTCCCAAATGGCCGACGCGCGCATCGAGAACACCACCGCCGTCCTCGACATCTCCACCCGCCCGGAACAGTTCCAGGCAAAGGGCCAGGTCATCACCTTCGAGGGCTTTTTGAAGGTCTACCTCGAAAGCACGGACGACGAAGGCGCGGAAGATGGCGACAAAGGCCGCCTGCCTGCGCTTGTGGCCGGTGAACACCCCGACCGCATCCGGGCCACGGCCACGCAGCGCTTCACAAAGCACGCACCGCGGTACACCGAAGCCGCACTCGTCAAGCAGCTCGAAGAACTCGGCATCGGCCGCCCGTCTACCTACGCTCCCACCATCGATACGATTGTCAAGCGCGGGTACGCCGTAAAGAAGGACCTCGAGGGCAAACCCCGTGAATTCCGTGTGCTGACCCTCGAAGGTGCGCGCATCGACGAACGGACGGACGTGGAAAATACCGGCGCAGAGAAAGCGAAGCTGTTCCCGACCGACATCGGCACAAAGGTCACGGACTTCCTGCTGAAGAACGCGGAGTTCATCATGGACTACCACTTCACTGCGGCGGTAGAGGAGAAATTCGACGTCATCGCCCAGGGCCGCATGGACTGGCGTGTGATGCTCGGCGAGTTCTACGGCCAACTCCGCGGCGTGGTGGAGGGGCCCATCGAGGATTTGGCCGACCGCATCCTCGGAACCGATCCAGCCACCGGGAAGGCCGTTCTTGTGCGGGTCGGACGCTACGGCTCCCTCGCCCAAATCGGCACCCAAGACGATCCCGAGAAGCGCTATGCTCCGCTGCGCGCCGACCAAAGCATCGCCACCATCACGCTCGAAGAAGCCCTCGACCTCTTCAAGCTCCCCCGCCAGCTTGGCGACTGGAACGGCAAGGTCGTGTCCGTCGGCATCGGCCGATTCGGACCCTACATCCGCCACGACGGTGCCTTCGTCTCCATCAAGGCGGCGGACGGCGACGACCCGCTCACCGTCACACTCGAGCGCGCCATCGAACTCATCGCTGCGAAGCAAGCAGCCGATGCGAATGCCCTAATCAAGACGTTCGACGAAGACCCGGATGTGCGTGTGCTCAACGGGCGCTACGGTCCGTACATCAAAGCCGGCAAGCTCAATGCCACCATCCCGAAGGGCGAAGACCCCACGGGGGTGTCGTGGCTGCGTGCACAGGAACTCATCGAAATCGCGAAGGCGAAACCCGCCCGAGGACCCCGCCGCGGAGGCAAAAAGTCCTAAGCGTTCAACGGAAGGATGTTCGCATCCGGCCGCGATGCAGTGTCTTGCCGGGGTGCAAGGGGCTGAACTTCGCGCCCATGAGCCACGAACTGTACGACCTGTTCGAGACGGTGTACACGCCGTACTTCAGCAATTCGGAAGGAGCCGCCCGCATCGCCGACCGCATCGAGGTGCACCGGTTTGACCACCGGCCGGGACTCGAAGGCGTCCGCGTGGCCCTCTTCGGCGTGCTCGACGGGCGCAACAGCGGTGACAACGAGGGGTGTGCTGCCGCCCCGGACGCCATCCGCGAACGCCTGTACCGGCTGATGCCGCACCGCGGCTGGATGCCCACAGTGGACCTCGGGAACCTGCGGCCCGGGGTGACTTCGCAAGACACACATGCCGCGGTGCGGATGGTGGTCAATGAATTGGTGACGATGGGCATCGTGCCGGTGGTACTCGGAGGAGGGCAGGACCTCACGGTCCCGATGTACGAGGCGCTCTCCGTGCTCGGAGAGCCCCTCAACGTGGTGACGTGGGATGCGCGGCTGGACTTCGGGGCCGATCCGGGTGCGACGACGGCCGCGAACTACATGAATGACATCGTGCTGGCGGAACCGAACCGGCTGTTCGACTACGTCAACATCGGCCACCAAGGGTACCTGACCGACGCCGACACCCTCGAGTTGCTCGACAAGATGCAGTTCGATGCGAAGCGGCTGGGGCTTGTTCACGACGACGTGGAGGCCATGGAACCGATCCTGCGCGATGCCGACCTGGTGTCCATCGACATGCAGGCGGTGCGCGGTGCTGACCATCCGGCGCATGCGGAAGCAGGTCCGAACGGCCTCGACGCGCAGCAGGTGTGCCGACTTGGGCGGTATGCAGGGATGAGCGACCGGCTGAAGGCCATCGGACTGTTCGAGCACAATCCCGCCCTGGACGTGCGTCACCTCGGAGCGGAGTTGTGCGGACAGGTGGTTTGGCACATCCTCGAAGGCATTTTTAGCCAAAAAGCGGACTACCCCAAATGCACGAAGGACGCCTACCAGCGCTATGTCGTAGACCTCGAGAACGTGCGGCACGAAGTCGTCTTCTACAAGAGCCCCCGCAGCGATCGGTGGTGGATGGAAG
>CAMCYM010000049.1 GCA_945883885.1 Chryseobacterium gleum | reverse complement strand
CGTCGTGCCGGCATCGAGCACGACCGGAAACTGCCGGTTGATGGCCGGGTGCGCACTCAGCACCGGCAGGCGGGTGGCGACCATCAAATCGTAATCGTCCTTGACGACCGTCCATGCGGGCGTGCCGGGCAGCCACGCATTGAGCAGGGCGGCCACTTGGGCCGGGGTGTTGTCGCTGACCTCGGAGAGCGCGACGACATCGGGGGCTGTGGCTTGGAGGATCCGTTGCATGGCCGCTTCGGCAGCGGGCTGACCGATGCGGGTGTTTGCGTTCCAAAACACGGCCCGAACCGCTGTCCCGGGGGCCCGTTCCAGCGGCACGGGCGCGTGGGCAAACGGCAGCGCAGTGAGCCCGACCGGCAATCCGCCCGCAGGCATCAGGGTGCCGCCGGTGGCATCGTGCCAAGCAATCCGACATACCGAACCCGGCAATCCGAGCAGTGCGCGGTCGATGGAAATCTCGAAACGGTCCCCGGAATAGGTCGGCGAAGCCAGGGTGCCGATGGCATTGAGCGACCCGCTCCCACCGGTCCCGGCGTAGCGGATGACCTGACGGTCTGCCCAATCGATGAGCACGTCGATGCCCAGGCCGGAATTCGCGTAGTTCGCTCCTGTGGAGGGGTTTGCATCCGTGTCGATGAGGAGTTTGAGCGCGTTCGGCAAGATGGTTTCGTCGAGGGCGACATCGGCATGGAGGTCGAGGCGAAGCGCCAAACGGTCTTCCGTCACTGTGGCGCGCATGGATTTCAGCAGCGGCGAACCGGCAGGGGCATCCGTGACAGGGATTCCGTTCCAGTCGTCGAAGCGGCCGTCGAGGACGATTTGGCCGGCGCCGGAGGCGGCGGTAAAACAGAGCGCAACGGCTGCAAAAAAGAAGCGAATCATGAGGGAAAGTTACGGGTAGATTTGCGGGGTGACGCGTGGACAAAGTCTCGCGATGATGCACCTGCTGGTGTTCATCTTCGGGTTTACCGGGATCCTCGGCAAGCTGATTTCGCTGGATGCGGGTCCGCTGGTTTTTTGGCGCGTGGCCATCGGGGGCGCTGCGGTGACCGGGTGGATGGCGTGGACGGGGCGCATCCGGCGACTGCCGAGCCGCTTGTGGTGGAAGGCGGCCGGGGTCGGGGCGGTGGCTGCGGCCCACTGGATGGCATTTTTTGCGGCCATCAAGTTGAGCAACGTGTCGGTTGCGCTCGCGGTCATCGCGACGGTGCCTTTTTTTGTGGGACTCATCGAACCGGCCGTGCACCGGCGTCCAGTGGACCGAAGGGAGCTTGGGTTGGCCACGGTGGTCTTGCTCGGCTTGTCCCTCATTGTGTACGATGCCCACACCGTCACTACGGAATCCGGCCCGCGCCTCGTGGCCGGTGCCTTGGTGGCCCTGCTTTCTGCCCTGCTGGGGGGTACGTTCAGCGTATTCAACTCGGTGCTGGTGCGTCAGGCGGATTCGGCAAACCTCACGCGCGTGGAACTTCTCAGTGCGTCGTTGCTTTCGGCGGGTGTGGTGGCCCTGCTGGCGGGCGGGGATGTGTCCGTTTTTTCAGTGCCTTCCGGGGATGTCCTTTACTTGGTTTTGCTGGGCGTGGTAGCGACTGCCTTTGCATTTTTGATGGGCATCGAGGTGATGCGTCAGTTGTCACCCTTTACCTGTGCGATGGCCATCAACCTCGAACCGGTCTACAGCATCTTGCTCGCACTCTGGATCTTCGGTGAAGAGGAACACATGGGGGTGGGGTTTTATGCCGGTGCAGCGGTATTGCTCGGCGCCGTGGGCGTGGATGCGTGGATGAAACGGGGCTCAGTCCACGTGGAAAAACCGCGCGGCGATGGTATCGCCGACCATCCATGAGGCTTCGGGAATCCGCCAGAATCCGGGAGCATCCGCAGGCACGAGTTCACCCGTCTGCAGTGCGCGGGTCCAGGCGAGTGGCTCGTCCCGGTCCGGCCGCAGTCCGAAGGCGGACTCCAGGGCATCCGGCGAGAGGCCTTGTGCCGTTCGAAGTCCCGTCATGATGTGCTCGTTGTAGCGGTCCTGGAGCGTGAGCACTTCGGCGGTCTCAAACCCCTCGCCCCGTGCGACAGCTTGCGCATAGCGGAGGTTGTGGGCCACGTTTGCATACCTGCGGGTGGTCGTAAATCCGTGCGCGCCGGGTCCGATGCCCAAATACGGCAAGCCTGCCCAATACGATCGGTTGTGCACAGCCGGTTCTCCGCCTGCGAGGGCGAAGTTGGAGACTTCGTAATGCGCGCCGCCGCCGGCAGCCACCCGCCCGCACAGGTCGAGGTAGGCACGCTCCACGGATTCGTCCGGGGCAGGGCGCTCACTTCCTTGGGCTACACGGTGCCCGAGGGCGGTCCGAGGCTCGACCGTCAACGCATAGGCAGATAGGTGGGTCACGGGCAGGGCCAGTGCGCGATCGATGGCGCGTGATTGTGCCTCCGGGGTGCAGCCGGGCAGGCCGTAGATGAGGTCGATGGAGATGCGCTCGAATCCTGCGGAGTGCGCGAGGCGCACCGCTTCCTCGGCCTGCGCACCGGAGTGCGCACGGTTCATCCAGGTCAACAGGCGATCGTCGAAGGTTTGGATTCCGATGGAGAGGCGGTCGATGCCCAGGGATTTCCACGCGGAAAGCAGCTGTGGCGTGATGTCTTCCGGATTTGCCTCGAGGGTGACTTCTTCCCAAACCGCATCCGGAAACACGCGTTCGATGGCGTCGAACAACCGGCCCAGCTCGTCCGGGGTCAAAAGCGATGGGGTTCCTCCTCCGAAGTACAAGGTGCGCGGGGTGCCCCATGTCGCCGTCATCGGTTGCCGCACAGCGATTTCCTTGCACATCGCATCCAGCACCGCCCCACGGGATTCAAACGAAGTTGAAAAATGGAAATCGCAGTAGACGCAAGCCTTTCTGCAAAACGGTATGTGGAGGTAGATCCCGAACACGGGTCGAAGTTCGGGCCGAATCCGGCGTTACCTTTCGGGCATGGTGCACGAAGTCAGGTGGCCGGATGGTCGCGTGGTTCCCATTTCCGAGGAGGAATGGGCGGCAGCGAGGTGGTTTCGCGTAGTGGAGGGGGTGTACGATGTGCGGATCGGCCAGCGCAACTTCCGCGTGGAGCGCACGGCTCCGCTCGACCCGGCCGGCCGGGTGGTACTGCGCATCCAAGGTGTTTCCACGGATGTGCGGGTGGCAGACCGCCGGCGAATGCTCCTCGAGAAGATGGGCATGGCAGCGGCAGCCGCCGGGGTCGAGCGCGAGTTGCTGGCCCCCATGCCGGGCAAGGTGCTCTCGGTGGCCGTGGCCCCGGGGACGGTTGTGCAAGAGGGTGACGCTGTGGCGGTGCTTGAAGCCATGAAGATGGAGAACCTGATTCGTTCGCCCCGCACAGGGGTGGTGGCTGGAGTGGCCGTGGTTCCGGGCCAGGCCGTGGAGAAGGGGGCGGTTTTGCTCACATACGAAGACGCATGATTCGCCGTTTGCTTGCCATGCCGAGGTTGCGCAGTGTCTGGGCCCTTTGGGGTGTGGTGGTGGCCGTGCAGGGCACGGCCCAAACCTGCGACGCACCCCTTCCCGTCTGCGGTTCGGTCCTGGTGGATGCGGACCTGGCCACCCTGAACACGGTTCCCTTCGGCTGCATGGATTTGCCGTATGTGTCGGTCTTCTCGTTCACCACGAATGCGAACACGGATTTTACTGGACCCGTGGAGGTTGCTGTGCGGAGCATTTCGTGCTCAACGGCGGGGGTGTCTGATACGGTGTGGGTGCAGGTGGTGAAACCGGATCCGCAGAACCTCTGCGATGTCGGAGCATTCCTGGAAGTTTCACCCTGTCTTGAAACTATAGCGCCAGCCAGTTTGGTCAGCGATGCACTGTTTCCCTATGCGACCTACCTGGTGTTGGTGGGCACGCGGCACGATCCGACCGCCTCGCCGTGTGGGCTGGAATGGGAGTTGTCGGGCCCCGCCGTTTCCATCGATGTGTGTTGTACTGCGACCATTTTGCCGGGGAGTTCGGTGACCTTGGAAGTATCCGGGGGAGACGAAGGGCTCGGGTATGTGTGGTTTCCGACGCAGGGCCTGTCTGCAGCAGCAGGGGCCGTCGTGGAGGCGTCGCCGAGTACGACGACGACGTACGGGGTGACGGGGTTTGTGGGGGCATGCAGCTACACGGATGCAGTGACTGTGACGGTGGGCATTCCGCTTGATTTGGCAAATGGGTTCACGCCCAACGAGGATGGATTCAACGATTTCTGGGAAATCGGGGGCATCGGCGCATTTCCGAAGTGTGAGGTGCTCGTGTTTGATCGTTCCGGGCAGGAAGTCCACCGGAACATCGGCTATGTGCAGGCTTGGGATGGTCGCCGCAACGGGGTCCCCGTACCCGCCGGGACCTACTATTACGTGCTGGATTTGAACGAGCCCGACGTCGAACCGATCACGGGCTACGTGTCCATCATCCGATGAGAGCGCGCATCTACCTCGTTTTTCTCTGCGCAGTCCTTGCCGGGACGGAGGGCGTGGCCCAGTGGCAGCCCGTGCGTTCGCTGGGCATCTTGAATCCGTTTCAAGACCATCCGGCGGCGGCAGGTTCTGCGGAATGTTTGGACCTCCACATCGGCCATCGGGCGCAATGGACCGGCATCGAAGGCGCGCCCACCACGTCGTATGCGAACCTGCACGGACAGCGGACGAACGGTGGGGCGCATTTTCACGGGTACGGCGTGCGCATCGAATCTGACCAAGCCGGTGCATGGTCGGAAACGTCCGTGCGCTTCGGTTGGGCGTACAACATGCGGCTGGCACAAGGGGGCCGTTTCGCAGCGGGACTTTCGGCGGGGTTGGGCCAGGTGCGGTTGGATTTGGGCAACCTCCGGTTGCCAGAAGTCGGTGCAGCCCAAGACCCCGCAGTCCTCGCGGCCTCGCAGGGTGTAGGTCCGGAAATCGACCTCGGCGTGTGGTACTACGACCGGGAGAAGTATGCGGGCTTGACCCTGTCCCAGCTCACGCAACCCACCCTGTCCCGCATCAGCACCGGAACCCGAATTTCGCGCCAAGCCCTCGCGGTCGCCGGGATGGAGTTCGATCTGGAGGGCCGCTGGAAGCTGGAACCTGTCTTGCAAGTGCGGCTCGGAAAGGGCATCCCGCCGGTGGTAGATGCGTGGGCATGGATGCATTTTGACGACCGATTTGCGCTGGCCGCCGGTTACCGGAATCAGTCGGCCATGCTCTTCGGGTTCCGGACACGGATCGCGAATTACCTCACGGTCGCCTATGCCTACGATGCAGGGGTCGGGCCGCTTGCCACGACATCGGGGGGGAGCCACGAGGTGGTGCTCGGCATCAATGCCTGCAGCGGCGGAGGACCGGGCCGCTATGTGAAGTGCCCGGCATACGATTGAATCCGTCGAGGATGGCCATTCGGACCCACCTGCACACGTCGAAACAGCGATGGAAAGGGCTCTTGCTGGCGGCAGCGGGCCTTATTGTCGCCTTCACGTTGTGGTATTCGGATGACATCGCGCACCGCATCCGTGAGGAGGAGCAGCGCAAGGTGCAGCTGTGGTCCGAGGCGATCCAGCAGCGGGCGGAGTTGGTGAAGTACACGGACCAGCTGTTCGGCCAGCTCAAAGAAGAGGAACGGAAGAAAGCAGACCGATTGGCGGAGGCATATCGCATTGTAAGTGAGTCGCCTGCGTCCATGGACTTGACCTTTGTCGTGGACTATTTGTGGTCGAACCAAACCATCCCCGTCCTCATCTACGACCGGTCTGGCAACTTGCTGTTCCGCGTGAATGTCCCGGATTCCGTGCGGGCAGATTCCCTGAGGGATGCGATGTTCCTTGCAAATCCTCCGATTGTCTACCGCGATGTCGGATACGTGATTTATTGGAGTGAAAGTCTCCGCGTCAGCGAATTGCGCAAGGCCATGGATGGTTTGATCGCCAGTTTTGTCTCCGAGACGGTGATGAACAGCGCTTCGGTACCGGTGGTGATGACGGACAGCACGCGCACCCACGTGATTCGTTTCCAACGGGTGGATTCGACCCAGGTGCATGACCCCGTAAAGCTCCGTGCCTTGTTGCGGGAGATGGAGAGCCGGAATCCGCCCATTGCAGTGGATTTGCCGGTGGAAGGCCGGCAGTACATCTACTACGCCGACTCGGTCGTTCTGACCCAGCTCAGGTACTTCCCCATCGTCCAGCTGACCCTGATTGCGGTCTTCCTCTTCGTGGCCTACCTGATTTTCAGCAGTTTCAAGCGCTCGGAACAAAACCGGGTATGGGCGGGCATGGCGAAAGAAACCGCCCACCAACTCGGCACGCCGCTGAGCTCACTCATGGCCTGGACCGGATTGCTCGAGGCAGAGGGGGTCAACCCGGAGTACCTCCAGGAAATGGGCAAAGACATCGACCGACTCCATACGGTCGTGGACCGGTTCAGCAAAATCGGCTCGGAGCCAGAGCTCAAGCTCGGACCGGTGGGCGCCACGGTTTCCGCGACGGTGGACTACATGCGGCCGCGCATCAGCAAGCAGGTGCGGCTGACCTTGCACGACGCCTCTTCGGGTGCGCACGCCCGCATGAGCCCGGTGCTCATCGGGTGGGTGGTGGAAAACCTCATCCGCAACGCCGTGGACGCCATGGAGGGCACGGGTGCCATCGATGTCGGAGTGGTGTGCACCGACGCAGCCGTCCAAATCCGCGTGGCGGATACCGGCAAAGGCATCCCGAAGCAGCGGTGGAAAGAGGTGTTTGCGCCGGGATTCACGACCAAACCCCGCGGTTGGGGGCTCGGCCTTTCCCTTTCAAAACGGATTGTAGAAACGTACCACGGAGGCCGCATCTCCGTGGAGACTTCGACCACCGGACGCGGGACGACCTTCTTGCTGGAACTTCCGAAGGGATTTACTTCGGAATCTTCCGGATCCGCAGCGCCTTCGGCGTGACTTCGAGGTATTCGTCGTCGGCGATGAACTCCATGAATTCTTCGAGGGACATCTTTTTCGCCGGAGCAATCCGCAACCCCTTGTCTGCCCCGGACGCCCGCATGTTCGTGAGTTTTTTCCCGCGCACGAGGTTCAACTCCATGTCGTTGTCGCGGGCGCATTCGCCGACGACTTGGCCTTTGTAGACCTCCTCGCCTGGATCGATGAAGAAGGTTCCGCGGTCTTGGAGTCGGTCGATTTCGTAGGCCCGGGCCTGTCCGGTTTCGGCGCTGATGAGCGAACCGGAGTTGCGCGTAGCAAGTTCGCCCGCCCAGGGTTCGTAGGCATCGAACCGGTGGGTCATGACGGCCTCACCTGCAGTGGCAGTGAGGACCTGGTTCCGCAAGCCGATGAGCCCGCGGGAGGGTATGCGGAATTCGAGGTGCTGCAAGTCGCCCTTCGCCTCCATGACGCGGAGTTGTCCTTTGCGCATCATGACGAGTTCCGTGGCCTTGCCGGCGACCTCTTGGGGGACGTCGATGACCAGGTGTTCGAAGGGTTCGTGGGTGGCGCCGTCGATTTCTTTGAGGAGGACGCGGGGTTTGCCGATTTGGAGCTCGTACCCCTCGCGCCGCATGGTTTCAATCAGAACTGAAAGGTGCAGGATGCCGCGGCCGAAGACGTTCCACTTGTCTTCGTTGTCCGTGGGTTCTACGCGGAGGGCGAGGTTTTTTTGGAGCTCATTCTCCAACCGCTCTCGGATGTGGCGGCTCGTCAGGAACTCGCCATCTTTTCCGAGAAATGGGCTGGTATTGATCGTAAAGAGCAAGCTCATCGTGGGCTCGTCCACCGCGATGCGTGGCATCGGTTCGGGCTGCTCGAGGTCCGCCACCGTGTCGCCGATTTCGAAGCCCTCCATCCCGGTCAGGGCGCAGAGGTCGCCCGAGCGCACGTGTTCCACTTTCTCCCGGCCCAGTCCATTGAAGACGTACAGTTCTTTCACACGGACCTTGCGTTGGCCGTGCTCCGTGCACAACATGTAGTCGCGGTTCGTGTAGAGGTCACCGCGGAACAGGCGTCCGATGGCGATCCGGCCCGTGTAGCGGGAATAGTCCAGCGAAGTGATTTGGAGCTGGGGTGTTCCTTCTCGGTAGGGCGCTTCGGGGGCATGTTCGAGGACGACATCGAGCAGGTAATCGATGCCTTCGGTAGGGGATTTCCAGTCTTCCGCCATCCAATTCTGCTTCGCGGATCCGAAGATGGTCGGAAAATCAAGCTGCTCCTCGGTGGCTCCGAGGGTGAACATCAGGTCAAACACCTGTTCCTGCACGAGGTCAGGGGTGCAGTTTTCCTTGTCGACTTTGTTGACGACGACGATGGGCTTGAGGCCGAGTTCGAGCGCTTTTCCGAGGACGAAGCGCGTCTGCGGCATCGGCCCTTCGAACGCGTCGACAAGCAGCAGCACCGCGTCGGCCATTTTCAACACACGCTCGACTTCACCGCCGAAGTCCGCGTGGCCCGGGGTGTCGATGAGGTTGATTTTCACGCCCTTCCACATGGCGCTCACGTTCTTCGCCAGGATGGTGATGCCGCGTTCGCGTTCGAGGTCGTTGTTGTCGAGGATGAGGTCGCCGGATTCCTTGCGGGCGTCGATCACTTCGCAGCGGTGGATGATTTTGTCGACGAGCGTGGTTTTGCCATGGTCGACGTGGGCGATGATGGCGACGTTTCGGATTCCGTTCATGGGGGGTGCGTTTCGGCGGCGCGAATCTCGGCATGGAATGCATGCCGAAGACGTCACAGGTTGTTGTATTTTTGCGGCTCGTCTGCCCGGATGGCGGAATTGGTAGACGCGCACGACTCAAACTCGTGTTCCGCAAGGAGTGTGGGTTCGATTCCCACTCCGGGTACGAAGCAGCCCTGGTCAGCAATGGCCGGGGTTTTTCGTTCTTTGTGCCATGCGCTTCGCACTTGTTGTCTTTTGCCTTGCCGCGGGGGCCGCGGTCAAGGCCCAAATCGAAGCCCCCCAGGTGGAGGCTGGTCTCGTTTGGCATTTCGACTTTTCCGTTCAACTCCCGCAGGGCTGGGACTTTACAGCACTCCCGGTGGTGGCCAGCCTGTCCCAATCGGTGGAACCCGTCGGCACCTCAAGCCTCGGCAAGTCCTTCCCCGGGGCCACCCACATGGTGGAGGCGGACGGCATTTCCACCTTTCACAGTTGGACCGACGCGAACGTATACCATGGTGGATATCAAGGCTTAACCATTCACTATTCGGATC
>CAMCYM010000048.1 GCA_945883885.1 Chryseobacterium gleum | reverse complement strand
GTCCAGGACGACCACGCCTGCTGGGAGGAAGGCGCGGATTTGGTCCGCAATGAGGGGATAGTGGGTGCAGCCGAGCACCATGGCGTCCACTTCATCGAACAGACCGTCACCGAGATAGGCCTCGAGCAGCGCATCGGACACGGAACCGGTGTGGAAGCCCTCTTCGATGGCGGAAGCGAGCAACGGCGTAGCGCGCACTTCCGCGTGCAAGCCGCGGGCCGTCAACGCCCGCTGGTACAGGCCGGATTCGATGGTGGCCCGGGTTCCGATGACCCCGATGCGACCGGCGGGAAAATGGTCTGCGGCAAACTCCACCACGGGCGACACCACATCGACCACCGGAATGCGGGGCCCCAAGGCATCGCGTACCGCGTCAAGGGCATTGCTGGAGGCTGAATTGCACGCCACAACGACCAAACGACAGCCCTCGTCGCGCAGGTGGTGCGAGATGCGGGAGGAAAAATGGCGGATGAGGTCGGGCGATTTTTCGCCGTACGGAAGGTGCGCCGTATCCCCGAAGTACACCAGTGGATACTCCGGCAAGACGTCCGCCACGGCCCGTGCGACCGTCAGTCCCCCGATGCCTGAATCGAAGATGCCGATGGGAGGCCGCATCCGGGGTGGGCTTACATGCCCAGCTTCGCGCGGACGAGCGGAGCGATGTCCTCGCCGCCGTTGTACAGCGTGGCGCCGGTGCTCGAATCGAAGACGTAGGTGAACTTTTGTTCTTTGCCCACTTCGTCAATGGCCGTTTGCACGCGCTGAATCATGGGCTCGAGCAGGGATTGCTCCAACTTTTGGAGCTCTTCTTGCACCGTGGCGGCGAATTCTTGGAGACCGGTATCCATGCCCTGGAGTTCGCGTTCTTTCTGCGTGCGGATGGCTTCCGGCCAGGTAGCAGCTTTCTGCTGGTACTCGGCAAATTTCGTCTGCATTTCTTCCTGCATCCGCTTCAGCTCCGCCTCGTATTGCGCCGCTTGCGACTCAATGGTTGCTTGGGCCGTGGCGCGTTCTGGCAAGTCGAGCAGGATGGCCTGCGCATCGACGTGGCCCAAACGGACTTGGCCTACAACGGGAAGAAAACACGACGCACACACCGCCGCAGCAAAGAGAAAGAACTTCATGGGATGGATTGAATTCGTGCGAAAATACGCGGTTCCGCTCACTCCTTACCGCCGCCGCGTACAGATTCCGTCGCGCCACGGACACCTTCGCGGGCATTATCAAGGCCCTTTCCGACGGCATCCTTTGCCTTGTCTTGGAGCGACTTGCCCTCACCTTCTTTGCCATCCCCTTCCTTTTCGCCTTCCTTGCCCGACTCGATGGTCTCCCCGGGAACATATCCCAACGCTTTGATCAGGCGGTCGCTGATGTCGTACTTCGGGTTCGTGTAGAGCATGTTGCTCTGATTCGTCTTGTCGAAAATGACCATGTAGCCGCCGGATTCCGCCAAGGCCATCAATTCCTCGAAGATTTGGTCCTGGATGGGTTGGATCAGCTCTTTCCGCTTGCGAAACAGCTCGCCTTCGGGGCCGAACCGTTCTTTCTGAAGGGCCTTCGCTTCGGCCCGCTTCGCTTCGATTTCCTCTTCGCGCTTGGCCCGCATTTCGCCCGTCAGGAGCACCCGCTCCGCGCGGTACGCTGCCTCGAGCCGGCCTACGGCGACCAGCTTTTCTTCGACTTCGGCCTGCCAGTCGATGGCGAGCTGGTTGAGTGTGTTTTGGGCTTCCGCATACTCCGGCATGTGGAGCAACACGTAGTCCGAGTCGATGTAGGCAAATTTCTGTGCGTGAGCCGCCGGGGAACCGACCAGGAGGCCGACACAGAGGAGGGGAAGGAGCAGGTGACGCATGTGAGGAAGGTACGATGGTTGAGGGCGTTAGAGCTCGCCCATGCTCATGCCGATGCTGAAGTGGAACTGGCCGCGCGCCATGTCCGGAACCGACGGCAGGTCGTCGAGGCGCCAGCCGTAGTCCAGTCCGAGCAAGCCGAACATCGGCAGGAAGATGCGCAGGCCGACCCCGGCGCTGCGGTAGACCTGGAACGGGTTGAACTCCCGCCCGTCCGCCCACGTCCGCCCGGCGTCGACGAAGCCGAGGACGAAGATGGTGGCACTGGGGTTCGTGGAGAGCGGGTAGCGCAACTCTGCCCCGTACTTCGCCACCACCGGAGCTCCGGTGTTGCGATCGGGCGAGGTCAAGCTCAAATCGTCGTATCCCCGGAGGTTCAGGATCTCCCGCCCGTCGAGGACGAATCCGCTCAGGAACACCCCGCCGAGGTAGAACCGCTCGAACGGCGAAAGGCCCACCGCGCGGTTGTACTGTCCGATGAGCCCGAAGCCGGCGTGTGTCCGCAGCACCAGGGTCCGGGGATTTTCGCCCCCGCTCGAGGTCAGCGGCGTAAACCACTCCACCTTGACCTTCCACTTGTGGTATTCTACCCACTTGAACCGCTCCTGCTCCGTCATGCCGGCGTAGTCCACATCCCCGCGGAACATGCTGTACGGCGGCGTCACGCGGACGGAAAGGTTCACATTCGAGCCCCAGGTGGGGAAAATGGGGTCTGAGATGGAGTTGCGGCCGACGCTCAGGTTGAGGGCCAAATTGTTCGAGCGCCCGTTCGAGAAACTGAAAAACACCCCGTAATCGTCGAGCAGGAAGTTTTGGTACGAAAGCGCAGCCTGCATCACGAACCAATCGTCCGGACGACGCCACCGCTGGCCGAGGCCTACCTGCAGCCCCATGATCTCCATAGATTGCCGCCCCTCGTTGAGCACCCCGTCCACCTTGCGCGGTTGCCCGTTCGACTGGATCGAGCGCCACGCCGAGAAGCTCAAGGAGTTCGGCTTCTTCCCGCCGAGCCACGGCTCCGTGAAGCTGAGGTTGTAGCTCTGGAAATAGAGCCCATTCGACTGCGCGCCGATGCTCAGCCGCTGCCCGTCACCCGTGGGAATCGGCGCCCAGGCCCCCCGCCGGAACATGTTGCGCGCGGAGAAATTGTTGAACGACACGCGCAACGTGCCCACCACGCGGCCGCCGCCGAATCCACCGCTGAGTTCGATTTGGTCCGAAGGCTTCTCCTCCACCGTGTAGGCGATGTCCACCGTTCCTGTTTCCGGGTGCTGCGTGGGCACGATGCCGAACGCCTCCGGATTGAAGTAGTTCAGGGTCGCGAGTTCCCGCTGCGTCCGGATGATGTTCGTGCGGCTGAACAGGTCGCCCGGCCGCGTACGGATTTCCCGGTGGATGACGTGGTCGTTCGTCTTCGTGTTGCCGTCCACCGTGACCTTGCCGATGCGGAACTGCTTGCCTTCGTACATCCGCACTTCGATGTCGATGGTGTCGTTCTCGATGCGCACTTCCACCGGCATGGCTTGGAAGGTCAGATAGCCGTCGTCTTGGTAGAGCGAGCTGAGGTCGCCGCCCTTCGGGTCCATGAATACCCGCTCTTCAAGTCTCTGCAAATCATACACTTCACCCGAGCGAATGCCCACGAGGGAGTCCAGCTGACTCGACCGGTACTTCGTGTTGCCGGTGAAGCGGATGTCCCCGAAGTAGAACCGGTTGCCTTCGTTGATTTCCAGGGCAAGGCCGATGCGCCCGTCTGGCGTGCGCCAAACCGAATCCCGCACCACCCGCGCATTCCTGAACCCTTCTGCGTTGTAGAGCGCAACGACCTGCTCGCGCGAGGTCTCGAACGCCCCTTCCTCGTATTTCGACGCTTTGAACAACCGGTACCAGCGGGCTTCTTTCGTGTCCTTCATCGCCCGGCGCACCCGAGCGGGATCCAGCGCCTCCACGCCGACGAGTGCGATTTCGCCGATGCGCACCTTCTCGCCCTTGTCGATTGCAATGACGAGCCGTGCGCCGTTCGCAAACCCCTCGTCCGGCTCTTGGCGGATGTCAATGCGCGCGTCCCAAAATCCCTTTTCGATGTAGTGGTCCCGCAACCGCTTGGTCGCGGTGGCGATGACGTTCTCGTTCACGATGCGGCCCGTAAGCAGCTCGATCTTCCCGCGCAGCGTCTCTTGTTCGGAGCGGCTGACACCTTCGAAGGTATAGCGCGTCAAACGGGGCAACTCCTCTACCCGGATGACCAGGTAGATTTCATCTCCCCGCCGCTCGGCCACCTCGATGGACACGTCGCCGAAGAGGTCTTGGTCCCACAAGTTGCGGATGGCCTGCGGCACCTTCACCCCAGGCACCTCCAGGGGGCCTCCGACCTCCAAGGCGCTGAACAACTTGATGGCCTGCACGTCGGTGTGCTCCGCCCCGACGACTGACAACCCGGCCAAGGTGTAGGTCTTGGAGGGCGTTTGGGCCGCCACAACACCTGCCACTGCCAGGGCAAACCCCACTGCAATCCACTTCCTCATCCCGGGTGCACTCCTGAAGGTGAATGGTTTGTATCCAGCAAACCGCCGAACCGCCGTTCCCGGTTTTGAAAATCCCGAATGGCCGCTAGGAAGTGGTCCTTGCGGAAGTCCGGCCACAGCACCGGCGTGAAATGAAACTCGGCATACGCAAGTTGCCACAGCAAGAAATTGCTGATCCGGTGCTCTCCGCTGGTCCGAATCATCAACTCTGGGTCGGGAATTCCCCACGTGGACAGGTGCCGATCCACCGCAGCCGCATCGATGTCCTCCGGCCGAACTCCTTCACGCACCAGCGACCGAATGGCCTCTACGATCTCCCACTTTCCGCTGTAGCTCAGGGCGAGGATCAAGTCGAGGCCGTCGAGGTGCGCGGTGCGCTCTTCGGCATCGCGCAACTGTTCCCGGCAACGTTCCGGCAGCGCCGCCAAGTCCCCGATGGTCCGCAGCCGCACGCCCTTCCCAGCCAAATCATCGACCTCCCGCACCAGGGTGTTCACCAGCAAATCCATCAACGCAGCGACCTCCTCTTGCGGACGATTCCAGTTTTCGGTGCTGAACGCATACAGCGTCAAGTAGCGCACCCCCGTTTCCAGGGCCGTTTCGACCGCAGCGCGCACCGATTCGACGCCGTGGAGGTGGCCGAATACCCGCTCCTCCTTCCGCAGGTGGGCCCACCGTCCGTTGCCGTCCATGATGATGGCGACATGGCGGGGAATGCGGTCGGGGTCGAGGCCTGCCTCGCGCAGCCGCACCTCCCGGGGCATGCGTGCGCTCATCTGTACACGCATGTGGTCGGTTTTTTGCTCACCCGAAAACACAAAGAAGCAGTCAGAAATCCGTAGGCATCGTCTTTTCCAGGATCCCCGCGCTGCATCCCCGTCGGCTGCTCCGCCCCATCCGGCACGGCGATCATTCGGTCTGCAAACAGGGCTGCGACATCTCCTTTCTCCGCCCGGATGACGCGGACATCCGCGTACGACGTGCTGACATCGTCGAGGTAGTCCGTCCACGTTTTGCGCACGCCCCATTCGAGGTTGAAGGCCACGGCCGGTCCGATGTTCACCTTGAAGCCGAACCCGAACGGCAGGGAAAGACCTGCTGTGCGGTAGGGTTTGAGCCCGCGGGCCTCTCCCCAAGTCGTTCCTTGGCCTTCAGTGCCGAGCGGTTGCAGCGCATACCAGTTCCCCTCAAACTCCGCTTCCGGCATGTGGGAATAGACCCCCAGGCCCGTAAACAGATAGGCCCCCACCCGGTCGTCCGGGTTGCCGAGCCGGTGATCGAGGTAATTCAGCTCCACGATCCCTGCGTACTCGGTGATGCGGTTGCGAAAGTGCAGGTTGCGGTTCTGCTGCCACGCATCGTCGCTGTCTGCATCCCAGGCCTCGACCGTTCCCCGCACCACGTTCAACCGTGCGGACAACCGCGGAGTGAAGTTGTACCTGAAAAATCCACCGAATGCCGGATGCAGCTGCCCTCCGAGGTGGCTGTAGGGGTTGATATCGCCCAAATAATACGCCGTACCCGCCGCAAACCCGAGCTCCTTCGATTCATTGAACTGCCTCTGCCCGAACGCGGCCCCCGATCCCGAAGCAACCAGCAAAAGCACCACGGCGCGCACGAAAAAGTGCACCCTCCTCCCCCTCCATCGGGCGGCCCGCATGTTCCGGTTCTCCTGCTGCACTGCGTTCACGTGGGACATGTAACGCGCGAAAGTACATGTTTTGCATGCACGGCTTTCACCGGTCGCGCGGATCGACCCCCCAATGCAGTTTCATCCGCACCGTCGAGAAGAACTCTTGGTGCTCCAAATTCACCAACCGGAAGGAAAAGGGCGCCCGCCGGATGCGCACCTCCGCGCCCGCCCCGATCACGTGGATGCGGGCATCGAGCGTCAGCAAAAACTGCGGCTCCCGCCCATCCGGAACCAGCACGATTTCGCCGTCGAGCGGCACCACGAGTGGCCGGTCGTTGAGGTTGTGCGGGGCCACCGGCGTGAGGCACGCCACGGAAGAACCCGGCATCACGATGGGCCCACCCGCACTCAACGAATAGGCCGTCGAACCGGTCGGAGTCGCCACAATCAACCCATCCGCCCAATACGTATTGACATGCCTCCCCTCCCGGCGCACGCCGATGGTCATCATGCTCGAGGTATCCCGCTTGACCACCGTGACCTCATTCAACGCGTAGGGGAAATCTCCCAAATCCACCCCGTCGACCTCGACCGCCAGCAACGCCCGGTCGTCGTACACCACCCGGCCCGCCGCGAGCGCGTCCACAGCCAAATCAATCTCGCCCGTGCCCACATTCGACAGAAAACCGAGCCGCCCGGTGTTCACTCCCAGCACCGGGATGCCCGTGTCCCGGACCCACCGTGCCGCATCGAGGACCGACCCGTCGCCCCCGATGACCACCGCGAGGTCGACACCGGCCAGGTCTGCCGGGGCATGCACCGTCGAGAGGCCGTCGGGCAGGGTCATTTGGGACGAAAGCTCTTCAAGAAATGGCGCAGCCACCCGCACCTCCCCGTCGAGGTCCATCAGCCGACGCAGCACGTGCTTGACCGCGTCGTTGTGGACCGGAGCCACCTGCTTGCCCAGAACCACGATGCGCATCACGTGCCCAGGTAGCGCATGAACGCCTCGTACCGCTCGCGCATCTGCTCCTCCAGCCCGGGCGCATGGAAGAGGGTGCGGATGCTGTAACCGAAGCGGGAGAAGGTGGCCAAAACCGGCGCCACATCGGGCGAATTCAAGCGGAGGGAGACCTCCACCACGTCCGACCCGGGAGTCCGGTCCACCACCAAGGCCACCACCCGCACGCCGTTCCCCTCCACGAGCCGGGCCAGCTCCGCCACCGACAAATCGTTCTCGGGCACCTCGAGCACCACGATTCCGCCCTCGGCGGCCCAGCCCGCTCGCTCCGCAAGGAACCGCACCACGTCGTGGGCTTGGATGGACCCGAGGAACCGGCCGTCGCGCACCACCGGCAACACGTCAGTTTCAGCCGCTGTGAACCGCGCCACCACGTCGAGTGCATCGGTTTCCGGATCCACGGATACGGGCCGCAACGGCAACCGGCCTACGGGAGTGTCGGCGTCCACTTGGAGCGCATCTCCTTCGTAGACAAGGCCTTTGAACACATCGCCGTCGAGCACCGGCAGGGCGCGCACCTTGAATGTGTCCATCAGGTCGAGGGCCCGCTCGGCGGAGTCCTCACTTCGGGCCGGCGGCACCTCGGCGCGCATCAATCGCTGGGCATCCATGCTGTAAATTTGGAGCGGCCGCCACCGGCGGTCGCAACCCTTCGAAAGGTACGGATGACAAGGCTCAGCGTCAACGTGAACAAAATCGCTACGCTGCGCAATGCCCGCGGCGGCAACCTGCCCGACGTTCTGCTGGCTGCGGAACGCATCGAACGCTTCGGCGCAGGCGGCATCACGGTCCATCCGCGGCCCGATGCGCGGCACATCACCTACGCCGATGTCCAAGCGCTGCGCGGGCGGGTGACGACGGAGTTCAACGTCGAAGGCTACCCTTCGCCGGATTTTATCGACCTCGTCTGCGCCGTGCGGCCCGACCAAGTCACGCTGGTTCCGGATGCACCCGACGCGCTCACCAGCGATGCGGGGTGGGATACGGTCGCGCGGGCTGCTGCCCTCGCCCCGGTGATCGCGCGGCTGCGCGAGGCAGGGATCCGGGTGAGCTTGTTCGTCGATCCGGTCCCGGAACTGATCTCCGGAGCAGCGGACCTGGGTGCCGACCGCATCGAACTTTATACGGGACCGTACGCGGAGGTGCACGGGACCCTCGGTGCGGAAGCCGCCCTTCCCTTTGCACGGGCCGCCGCCTATGCACACAGCCTCGGACTCGGCGTCAATGCAGGACATGACCTGAACCTCCACAACTTGCGGGACTTCGCTTCCCACGTGCCGCATTTGGCCGAAGTCAGCATCGGTCACGCGCTGATTTCCGATGCCCTGTACCTCGGGCTCTCAAACGCCGTGGCATCCTACCTCGCCTGCCTGCGGCCGGCGATGCCTGACTGATGGAAACGGTTCCCTTGCACGCCCGGGTGCTCGGACCGGAAGGCGCACCCGACCTCATCGTCATGCACGGTCTTCTCGGCACGTCGGACAACTGGCAAACGCTGGCACGGGGGTGGTCGGAGTCATTCCGGGTGTGGCTGCCCGATGCCCGCAACCACGGCCGGAGCCCACACCATCCGGATCACACGTATGCCGCGATGGCCAGGGATTTGGAGGCGTTCATGGATGCCCAAAACATCCCCCGTGCCTCCCTGCTCGGCCACAGCATGGGCGGCAAAACCGCGCTTGCATTTGCGCTGCAGCATCCCCACCGCGTGGAGCGCCTGGTGATCGCCGACATGGCCGCCCGCGCCTATCCCGTCCACCACGACCACCTGCTGGACACGCTCCTGGCCGCTCCCGTCGCCACCGCATCCGAACGGTCGGACGTGGAGGCCTTCATCGCTGAACGTCTCGGAGACCCTGTGGTAGTGGCGTTCCTGATGAAAGGGCTCTCTCGGAATCCACTCGGGGGATTTGTTTGGCGGGCAAACTTGCCGGTCCTGCGCGCCCACCTGTCCGACATCGTGGCCGGCATCCCGCTGACCATCAACACCCTGCCCTCCTTGCTGATCTATGGCGGTGCGTCCGATTACGTGGGTCCGGACGATGTCGCCGAGTTCGAAGCACATTTCATGCAGCTTTCCACGCACTGCATCGCGCAGGCAGGCCACTGGCTCCACGCCGAATGTCCCGAGGAGTTTGCAGCCGTGGTCGGGGCTTTCTTGAGGGGTTGAGCTTGGG
>CAMCYM010000047.1 GCA_945883885.1 Chryseobacterium gleum | reverse complement strand
AGAGGGGGAGCGGGGCAGCAGCCAGGTCGGCGAGGCGATGGAGGGCGACGCCAGCCCCGGCCGCACCGGAGTAGATGGCCCCGGTGAGCGGGTCGGCGACCACGCCGAGGAGGGGGCCGTCGGGCGCGCAGAGGGCGATGTTGACCGCGAAGCCAGAACGCCGTTCGAGGAAGGCCGCGGTGCCGTCGAGCGGATCGACCAGCCAAAAAAGCGGCCAGGCCCGCCGCTCGGCGTAGGGCGGCAGCTCGCCTTCCTCGCTGATGACCGGGAAATCGAGGGGACCGAGGATGTCCAGGATGGCGCGGTGCGAGGCAAAATCGGCCGCCGAGACCGGGGAGCCATCGGGTTTGGCCCGGATGAGCAACGCCTCTTTGCCTGCATCGATGTGGCGCAGCAACGCATGCGCACCGGCGACCGCTGCTGCCACCGCTTGTGCCCGCAAGAAGGCGAGTTGTGCCCCGGAAATGGCCTCCATGGGAGCAAGATACGGCCGGGCCCACGTACCTTCGCCCCGACGCAGGGGTGCCGTGGTCCTTCCACCGGCTGAGATGATACCCTTCGAACCCAACCGGGTCATTCCGGCAGGGGAGCGGCAGGCGGCACGCCCGAATGCGTCTTTTTGCATGAAACGCATTCTATTCGTGGCTGTTGTAGGCCAAATCTTACCAAGTAGCGGGTGGGCGGCGACGGCATATTCGTTGCGCACCGACACCGTGTCGGACGGGATCTTCGTTCCGCTGGATGAGGCCACCGTCGAAGCGGGGTACCGCCCCGAGCTGCACGACCGCGCGCCGTGGGCGGTGAGCCACGTGGCACCGGAGGAGCTCGCGCGGCGCGATGCGGCCGTCGATTTGCCGTACGCCCTGCGGTTCACGCCGTCCGTGGTGGTGACCTCGGATGCGGGGACGGGCATCGGCTACACGGGCCTGCGGGTGCGCGGCTCGGATGCGACGCGCGTGCAGGTCACGTTGAACGGCGTGCCGGTGAACGACGCGGAGTCGCACCAGGTGTATTGGGTGAATTTGCCGGACTTGATGGGCAGCACGGACGGGGTCCAAATCGTGCGCGGAGCCGCATCGGGCGCCTACGGCCCGGGGGCCTTCGGGGCCACCGTCGCCGTCGGCACCACGGCCCTTGCCGAGGAAGCCGGCGGCAGCCTCGTGCTCGGCGGCGGCTCCTTCGGTACCTTGCGCGGCACCGTTGCGGCATCGACGGGCCGCCTCGGCCGAGGCTGGTACGGCGAAGTCCGCGCCTCCCACGTCCGGTCCGAAGGCTGGGTCGACCGGGCCAGCGCTCGGCTGACCGGCGTGCACCTGTCCGTGGCGCGTGTGGCAGACCGGGGCCGTGCGGTCTACACCGCGCTTCTCGGGCACGAGCGCACCTACCAAAGCTGGTTTGGGGTGCCGCGCATCGCCCTCGACGGCACCGCTGAGGAGATCTCCGTTTGGGCCGCGGGCTCCTACGAGTACAGCTACGGCGCGGACACCGCCCGCATCGCTGACCTCATCGCCCGCCGCGAGCGACACAACTTCTACCGCTACGCCGACGAGGTGGACGACTACCGGCAGGACCACCACCAACTCCTCGGCGAATGGGAAGCCGGCCCCTGGGCCTTGCGCGGCACACTCAACGCCACCTTCGGCCGCGGCTACTTCGAGCAATTCCGCCATCCCGGCACCATCCGGCAGCGGTGGCTCGACAACGTCCTCGGCGGCGCAGTCCTCTCCGCCGCACGCGAACTCGGCCCTGCCACCTTCGAAGCGGGTCTCGCGGGCTTCGTCTACTCCGGCGACCACTTCGGGCGGTTGCTCGCAACCCCCGAAGACGGGCCCCTCACGACGCCCCGCGAATACTACCGCGGGAACGGCTTCAAGCAGGACGGCAGCGCCTATGTGCGCACCGTCGTTGCCCCGCGCCCGGACCTTGTGGTGCACGGAGAGCTGGGCGCACGGGCCGTCACCTACACCGTCGATGGAACCGACAACGACCAGCGTACGCTCGCGGTGGACGAAGAGCTGCTGTTTTTCAATCCCAAACTGGGAGCGGACTGGTCGCACGGACCGTGGCGCGCCTTCGCCAGCGCGGCCGTAGCGCACCGCGAGCCATCCCGCTCGGACTACGTCGACCGGCTCCTCGGTGCTGCGCTTCCGCGGCCGGAACGCCTGATCGACTCCGAAGCCGGCCTCCGATTCGCCCGCGGCCGGTGGGTGGCCGAGCTCGTCGCCTTCCGCATGGATTACCGCGACCAACTCGTCCTCTCCGGCGCACTCAACGACGTCGGCGTCCCCCTCCGCATCAACGTCGACCGGAGTTGGCGCCAAGGGCTCGAGCTCAGCGCCGACGGCCACCTCGGCTCCCGCGTCCGCATCACCCCGACGCTCACGTGGTCGGCGAACCGCATCGAGGCGTTCAACGAGGTCCTGTACGACTACGGCATTGCCATCGCCGAAGTCACCGTCCCGCGGGGCACGACGGACATCGCCTTCTCGCCGTCCCTCACCGGTGCGGCGGTGGTGGCCGTCGAAGTGGCTCGTGGCCTGTCCGCGGAGTGGGCGGTGCGCCACGTGGGCCGCATGCACCTCGACAACAGCGGCGTGGAAGACCGCAGCCTGCCGGCCTACACGGTGCACGACGCACGGCTGCGCTACGAGCGGGAGAAGCTTGCCGTCAGTGCATTCGTTGTCAATGTCTTGAACACCCGCTATTCCTCGAACGGGTGGACGTACAGCTACCGCGCGGCCGGAACGGACGTGACAGAGGTCTTCGTGTACCCCCAAGCCGGGGCCCACGGCTTCCTCACTCTGGAATACCGGTTTTAACAGCGCCGGCCTGCGGCAACCGTGCCAGCACCGTCGGATCCGCCTCCACCGCCGTCCCCACGACGGCGCAGTCGGCCCCGGCCGCCCACGCCCGCTCGACGGCAGAGGCATCGCGCAGCCCGCCTCCCACGATGAGCGGCACGGAGGTCGCCGCCCGCACCGCGGCCACCGTGCCCTCCGGCACCTGCCTGCCTGCCCCGGAACCCGCGTCGAGGTACAGCGCCTGCAGCCCCAGCAGCTCCCCCGCGACGGCGGTGGCCACCGCGAGGCCGGGCTTGCCTTCCGGCAGCGGCAGGGTCCCGCTGACGTAGGCCGCAGTCGACAGCGGCCCGTCGCCGACGAGGAGGTAGCCGGTGGGCACCGTCGGGAGCGCCTGGCGCCGGATCCGGAGCGCCGCTTCCACGTGCCGCCCGATGAGCAGGTCGGGGTTGCGGCCGGAGATGAGGCTCAGGAATAGGATCGCGTCGGCTCCGGGCACGGTTTGGTCAGGGCTGCCAGGAAACAGCACCACCGGCCCAGACCAGCCCGCCCGCACCGCTCCGAGGACGTCCTCCACGCGTCCCCGTTCGAGCAAGCTCCCGCCGATGAACACGTCGGTCGCCGCGGAATCCGCGATGCGCGCCACGTGGTCCGTGCCGGCCTTGCCCGCAGGAAACTTGTCCGGATCGAGCAGCACCGCGAGCCGCTTGCGCCCGCCACTCTGGGCCTCCCGCATGCCGTCTAACCAGCCGTTCATTCCGGGAAGATACGGGCAAACACTGCGGCGAGGACGTCGCGCTTCAGCATCACATGTCCCGACGGAACGGTGTGGAAATGCACGTGGCCGAGGCCTGCGGTGCGCCGTTGCAGGGTCCGTCCGTTGCGGGGCGGGATGATGCGGTCGCGGTCGCCGAAGACGAGGTCCACCGGCCCGGGGTGCAGGGCGAGGGCCGCACGGATTTCCGCCACGCGGGGCCAGCACAGCCGGTGGGCGCGCCAGCCGAGCCAGACCATGCGCCGCATCTCGGCGGTTTCGAGGTGAAATCTTCCGAATCCGTGCAGATGCTTGGAAATCAGGCGAAGCTGTAGGAGTAGGTCGCTGATGTGCAGCACGCGCTCGGCCCTGCGGTCGATCGCGCGCCAAATCCACCCGCCCCACCGCCCGTTGACGGTGACATCGTAGAACGGGGACTTCCGCAGCCCGTCTGGCGCCAGCAACACCACCCGCCCCCACCGCATCGGATCCGCCACGAGCACCGCAAACGCCACCCGCCCCCCGATCGAGTACCCCACCAAATCCACCGTGCTGCCTCCCGCCC
The DNA here is from genome assembly GCA_945883885.1 of Chryseobacterium gleum. GTDB lineage: Bacteria > Bacteroidota > Bacteroidia > Flavobacteriales_D > Sanyastnellaceae > CAMCYM01. The sequence goes on along the minus strand of CAMCYM010000047.1, from coordinate 5,189 downwards.
CGGCCTGTTCTGCCACCTGCAAGAGCGCCCGCGAAAGCGCCTCGGGCGTCACAGCGGCATCTTCGGGGAGCGCTGGATCCACCGGCCCGCTCGCTCCGTGGTGCGGCAAATGCACCGCCACGATGCGCACCGGCTCGGGCCACGCCTCCGCCACCACCGCCCAATCCTCCACACACCGCGCGAACCCGTGCAATGCCACCACCGTCCTCCGTCTTACTCCGTCCCCACCCTCAATCTCAATCCCGTCCTCAATCTCAATCTCGTTCTCAATCTCGTTCTCAAACACCGCATACTCATACCTCCACCCCTCGATTTCCACGACGTGACGCGGTGCCCTGCGGTCGGATGGACAGAATTCCATGGGGCGAAGTTCGGGCGCAGGGGAGGGATTGTGGATAAAATTCGTTTGGGCCGGGCGCTTCGGCGGGTGTAGTTTTACCCCCCGGATTCTTTCCCCCATTTCCCGGTCGACGCAGGTCACCTGGTGCCTTGAGCGCCCGGGTAAAAAAAAAATGCCCAAGGATAAGAGCATCCGGTCGGTCCTCCTCATCGGAAGCGGCCCCATCGTCATCGGACAGGCGTGTGAGTTCGACTACAGCGGATCGCAAGCGTCGCGCGCGCTGCGGGCCGAAGGCATCGAAGTGGTGCTGATCAATTCGAACCCCGCGACCATCATGACGGACCCGATGGTGGCGGACCACGTCTACCTCGAGCCGCTGGAATCGGCGTCCATCGAGCGCATCCTGCAGAAGCACCACATCGACGCGGTGCTGCCGACGATGGGGGGCCAAACCGCGCTCAACCTCTGCATCCAGTGCGACGAGCTCGGGATTTGGGAGGAATACGGCGTGCGGATGATCGGCGTGGACATCGCGGCCATCGAAATCACGGAGAACCGCGAGAAGTTCCGCCTGCTCATGGGGGAGCTCGGTATCGGGATGGCTCCGCAGGCCACGGCGAAGAGCTTCCTCGAAGGGAAGGAGGCGGCGCAGGAGTTAGGGTTTCCGCTCTGCATCCGGCCGTCGTACACGCTCGGGGGGAGCGGGGCGGCCATCGTCTATGACAAGCAGGACTTTGAGGCGGCGCTCACACGCGGTCTGCATTTGAGCCCCATCCACGAGGTGATGATCGACAAGGCGGTCATGGGGTGGAAGGAGTACGAGCTCGAGCTCCTGCGCGATGCAAACGACAACGTGACCATCGTCTGCTCCATCGAGAACTTCGACCCGATGGGCATCCACACGGGCGATTCCATCACGGTGGCACCGGCCATGACGCTCAGCGACACGACGTACCAGCGGATGCGCGACATGGCCATCCGCATGATGCGGTCCATCGGGGACTTTGCCGGGGGCTGCAACGTGCAGTTCGCGGTTTCTCCCGACGAGCGGGAAGACATCATCGCCATTGAGATCAACCCGCGGGTGAGCCGGTCGTCGGCGCTGGCGTCGAAGGCCACCGGTTACCCGATTGCGAAAATCGCAGCGAAGCTGGCCATCGGCTACCACCTCAACGAGTTGATGAACCCCATCACGGCGTCGACGTCGGCCATGTTCGAGCCCACGCTCGACTATGTGGTGGTGAAGATCCCGCGCTGGAACTTTGACAAATTCCCGGGCTCGAACCGGGAGGTGGGGCTCCAAATGAAGTCCGTAGGCGAAGTCATGGCCATCGGTCGCTCGTTCCAGGAAGCGCTGCAGAAGGCTTGCCAGTCGCTGGAAGTCGGCCGCAACGGGCTCGGCGCGGACGGCAAGGAACTCCGCGACCAGGACGCCATCTTCAAGTCGCTCGCGCACCCCAGTTGGAACCGGCTGTTCCACATCCACGACGCGTTCAAGCTCGGCATTCCGATGCGGAAGGTGCAGGAGCTCACGCGCATCGATCCGTGGTTCCTGCGGGCCATCGAAGAGCTCGTGCACCTCGAAGAGGAGCTCTCCCAGCACCGGCTCAGCGACGTGCCGCGCGCCTTGCTCCTCGAAGCAAAGCGCAAGGGCTACGCCGACCGCCAACTCGCCCACCTCTTCGGATGCCTCGAAAGCGAGGTCCACGACCGCCGCATTGCCCTCGACATCCGCAGGACGTACAAGCTCGTGGACACCTGCGCCGCCGAGTTCCCCGCCGCGACGCCGTACTACTATTCGACGTTTGAGGACGAAAATGAAAGCGTGCGGACGGACCGGCGCAAGGTGGTGGTGCTCGGCAGCGGCCCGAACCGCATCGGTCAGGGGATCGAGTTCGATTACTGCTGCGTCCACGGCGTGCTGGCCGCCCGCGAGGCCGGGTTCGAGGCCATCATGATCAACTGCAACCCGGAGACCGTCTCGACCGATTCGGACACCGCCGACAAGCTGTACTTCGAGCCGGTTTTCTGGGAACACATCTACGACATCATCCTGCACGAGCAGCCTGAAGGCGTCATCGTGCAGTTAGGGGGCCAAACCGCGCTCAAGCTCGCCGAAAAGCTCGACCGCTTCGGCATCCCCATCCTCGGCACCTCCTACCGCGCGCTCGACCTCGCGGAGGACCGCGGCAGTTTTTCAAACCTCCTGCGCGAGAACGGGGTCCCGTACCCTGAGTTTGGCGTCGTCCAAGACGCCGAAGAAGCTATCGAGCTCAGCCGGAAACTCGGCTTTCCCTTGCTCGTCCGCCCTTCCTACGTGCTGGGCGGCCAGCGGATGAAAATCGTCATCAACGAGGAGGAACTCGAGCGCCACGTCGTGGACATCTTCCGCGACATGCCGGAGAACAAGGTGCTGCTCGACCACTACCTCGACGGGGCCATCGAATGCGAAGCCGATGCCATCTGCGACGGCGAAGACGTGCGCATCATCGGCATCATGCAGCACATCGAGCCCGCCGGCATCCACTCGGGCGACAGCTACGCCGTGCTCCCGCCGTACAACCTCGGCGACCTCGTCATCACGGCCATCGAGGACTACACCCGCCGCATCGCACTGGCGCTCAAAACGGTGGGCCTGATCAACATCCAGTTCGCGGTCCTCAACGACGAGGTCTTCATCATCGAAGCGAACCCACGCGCCTCGCGGACGGTCCCCTTCATCGCGAAAGCCTACGGCGAGCCGTACGTCAACCACGCCACCCGCGTGATGCTCGGGGTGTCGAAGCTGCGGGATCTGCCGCACCGCCCGCACCTCGAAGGCTATGCCGTGAAAATTCCGGTGTTCAGCTACGAGAAGTTCCCGGAAGTGAACAAGGAACTCGGACCTGAGATGAAGTCCACGGGTGAGGCCATCCGGTTCATCCCGAACCTGCGCGATCCGTTCTTCCGCAAGGTCTACAGCGAGCGCAACCTCTACCTATCGAAGTAATGCTGGCCGGGTTCGTGCGGACGGTGCTGACCGTCGTGCTGGTGTGGGTCGTGTACCGCTGGCTCGACGCGACCTTCGGCAACCGGGGCAACGGGCCGCGCGGTGGCGGGGGTGGCGGCGGTGGCGGGGGGGCGCCGAGGCAGCCAGAGGCGGGCCGTGGACGGCGTCAACCCGACGACAATCGGGTCGGCGACTACATCGAGTACGAGGAAGTCTAGCGGAGGGCGGCTACCTTCGCGCCCATGGCGACGACTTCAGAACCGGGCGGTTTCCGCCGATTTTTGCTCGCGGCCTTGCCGCACGTGATTGCACTGGTACTGTTCGCGGTGCTCTCGGTCCTCTTTTACAGCAAGGCCTACGACGGGTACGCGCTCAAGCAGCCGGACGTGGCGAATTGGAGGGGGGCGTACCAGGAGTTGGCCGATCAAGCCGCGCTGACCGGCGAAGGGTCGGACTGGACGGGGTCGTTGTTTTCCGGGATGCCCTCGTACCAAATCGGAGGCAGCCGCAATGCGGTCTTCAACGCTACGGGACAGCTATGGCAACCGCTGAATTTGCTCTTCGGTTCCGGCGACGTAGCCAGCATGTGGATCGGGATGGTGGCTGCGTATTTGCTGGCCCTTGCCTTCGGCGTGGTGCCGTGGGTGGCGATGCTCGTCGGCGCAGGCTTCGGGTTGTCTTCTGTGAATGTTCTGTATTCCGTGGCAGGCCACATAACGAAGGTGGGAGCCATCGCGACGATGCCGGGTGTGCTGGCCGGGGTGGTGTGGGCGTTGCGCAGAAACCTGTGGTGGGGCGGCGCCATGACGGCCGTCTTCCTCGGCATGCATATTTCGTCGAACCACCTCCAAATGACCTACTACCTGGTCTTTGCCGTCGTTGCAGTAGTCCTCGTGGAGTGCGTGCGGCTTGCACTTGCGCGGAATTGGACCCGGATCTTCACGGCGGGTGCGGTGTTGCTCGTGGCCGCCGCCGTCGCGGCCATTCCGAACGCCATCGGCCTGCAAGACACACAGGCGTATGCGGAGTACACCACCCGGGGGGAGGCCCTGCTCACACCGGAAGAAGGGGCGCCGGTCCCTGCCGCTGACGGCGGCCTAGATCGGGAGTACATCCTGACGTATAGCATGAGCCGAGGAGAATGGCTCGCTTCGATGTGCCCGAACCTCTACGGCGGCGGCGAGCAATGGTACTGGGGGGACCAGGAATTCTCGGGCGGAGCATTCTATTTCGGCGCCATCCTCATGGCGCTGTTCCTTGCCTTTCTCGTGGCCGGACGTGACCCGATCAAATGGGCCCTTGCGGCCTTGACGCTGCTCGCCATTGTCCTTTCGTGGCGCAATGCCTCCGGCCTGACGGACTTCTTCCTCGAACGCGTGCCCGTCTTCGCAAAGTTCCGCGACACGAAGATGATGCTGGTGCTGGTGCAGTCTGCAGTCGCCATCGGTGCAGCCCTGGCCATCCGCGAGTGGATGGAGCTGGCCGAAGCTCCCGAAGATGCCTCTACCCGCCGGCGCCGCTGGATGTGGATCGGTTCGCTCGGGTTCCTTGTGGTCCTCTTCGGGCTGTTTTACGCCGCTCCGGAGTCGTTCTTCGGCTTCGAGCCGACGGCCAAGGAGGACCGCATCGTGCAGCTCTACGCGGAGCAGATGGAGGGCGACATCGACCGTGCCGAAGAAATGGCGCGGGGCGAGCGCCTCGAGCTTTTCAAGTCGGACGTGGTGCGCACGTTGGGCTTGCTCGTCGTGGCTTTGCTCGCCGCCGCTGCAGTCCTGTTCCGCAAAGTGAAGTGGTACATCGCGCTGCCCGTGCTAGCGCTGTTTGCGCTGGGCGATATCTGGAACGTAGACCGCCGGTATT
>CAMCYM010000046.1 GCA_945883885.1 Chryseobacterium gleum | reverse complement strand
AAATCATCAAGGGGGAGTTCCACCTCCCGGTCGGCAAGGAAGTCGAGTTCGTGTTCCGCAGCCGCGACGTGATCCACTCGGCCTACATGCCGCACTTCCGGGCTCAAATGAACACGGTCCCCGGCGTTCCGACCCGGTTCAAGTTCACCCCGACCATCACGACGGACTCCATGCGTACCATCATGGACAACCCGGAATTTGACTACGTGCTGTTGTGCAACAAGGTCTGCGGAGCGGCACACTTCAACATGCAAATGAAGGTCATCGTGGAGTCGGAAGCGGATTACCAGGCGTGGCTGGACGGTCAACAGACCTTCATCCCGAAGGACGAACCGGCCGCTGACTCTACAGCCGCACCGGTGGATACCGCAGCGGCGGTGGTTCCTGCTACTCCGACGGCAGCCCGGAAGCCGGCTCGTTCGAATTCACCGAAAATCACAGCATCCCTCTGATCATGGGCGCGCACGCACACCACCACGAGGAGAGCTTCGTCTCGAAGTACGTCTTCTCGCAGGACCACAAGATGATTTCGAAGCAGTTCCTCGTCACGGCCATCGTGATGGGAATTGTGGCCGTGATGCTCTCGGTCTTTTTCCGTCTCCAGCTCGGCTGGCCGGGTCAATCCTTCGCCATCCTCGAGACCTTCCTCGGTAAGTGGGCGCCGGGTGGTGTACTCGACCGGAATGCCTACCTCGCCTTGGTGACCATCCATGGCACCATCATGGTCTTCTTCGTGTTGACCGGTGGGCTGTCCGGAACCTTCTCGAACCTGCTCATTCCGCTCCAAATCGGTGCGCGCGACATGGCTTCGGGCTTCCTGAACATGCTCAGTTACTGGTTCTTCTTCTTCTCGAGCGTGATCATGCTGTTCTCGCTGTTCGTGGAGGGAGGGGCGGCTTCAGGGGGGTGGACGGTGTACCCGCCGCTGAGCGCTTTGCCGCAAGCGATGCCGGGATCTGGCATGGGGATGACGTTGTGGTTGATTTCGATGGTGTTGTTCGTCGTTTCGTCGCTGCTCGGAGGTCTAAACTACATCGTGACCATCGTCAACCTGCGCACGAAGGGCATGAAGATGACCCGGTTGCCGTTGACGATTTGGGCCTTCCTCGTCACGGCCATTCTCGGGGTGTTGAGCTTCCCGGTCCTCGTGTCGGCGGTGGTCTTGCTGCTCATGGACCGTTCGATGGGTACGGCATTCTACCTCAGCGACATCCACATCGGAGGTGAAGCGCTCGACGTAACAGGCGGTAGCCCCATCCTGTACCAGCACCTTTTTTGGTTCCTCGGACACCCGGAAGTGTACATCGTGTTGTTGCCGGCCCTCGGCATCAGCTCGGAGATCATTGCCACGAATGCCCGCAAGCCCATCTTCGGCTACAAGGCCATGATCGGTTCGATCCTCGGCATCGGCTTCCTCAGCTTTATCGTGTGGGGTCACCACATGTTCGTGACGGGCATGAATCCGTTCATCGGATCGGTCTTCGTCTTCACGACGTTGCTGATCGCCATCCCGTCTGCGGTGAAGGCCTTCAACTACATCACCACGTTGTGGAAAGGCAACATCCGGTTCACGCCGGCCATGCTCTTCAGCGTGGGCCTCGTGAGCACCTTCGTGACGGGCGGCTTGACGGGCATCATCCTCGCGGACTCGGCCCTCGACGTGAACGTGCACGACACGTACTTCGTCGTGGCCCACTTCCACATCGTGATGGGCATGAGTGCCATCTTCGGCATGCTCGCGGGGATCTACCATTGGTTCCCGAAGATGTTCGGCCGGATGATGAACACGAAGCTGGGCTTTGTGCACTTCTGGATCACCCTCATCTCGGGGTACGGCGTGTTCTTCCCCATGCACTTCGTGGGCATCGCAGGCGCGCCGCGCCGGTACTACGACTACTCGGAGTTCCCCTTTCTCGATGCGGTCATGGACTTGCAGCCCTTGATCTCCACGTTTGCCATCATCGGCGCGGTGGGTCAGGTGTTCTTCCTGTTCAACTTCTTCCACAGCATCTTCCGTGGCCAAGTGGCCGTTGAGAATCCGTGGGGGTCGAATACGCTGGAATGGACCACGCCCGTACAGCACGTGCACGGCAACTGGCCGGGCGCTTTGCCCGAAGTACACCGGTGGGCGTACGACTATTCGAATCCCGCGCACGAGGCAGATTTCGTGCCCCAAACCGTGGCCGCGCTCCCCGGAGAGCACATCCACTGAGGGTCCCGTTGGGATTTTTTGGGTCGGTCTGAACGGCTCCATTGCTGCGGCGGTGGAGCCGTTCGGCTATCTTGCCGGCTCTCCGATGAAGCGATTTAGGCAGATACGGGTTTCTTGGGCGGTAGCAGGGGCTTTGTGTACCCTGCCGCTGCTCGGCAGGGCCCAAACCGTACACACCCGCCTCAACGATGCGCCCTACCCGTTCCTCGCGGTAGCCCAAGACGCTTCCTACTTCGAAGGCGGAGCGCCGTTGCTTCTCTTCCTGCACGGCCGCAGCTTGTCTGGGACGGACCTTTCGAAGGTGCGGAAGTACGGCCCCATCGACGCGATGGAGCGGGGACTCGACGTAGAGGCGCTTGTCATCGCCCCACAGCTGAAACCAGGTGAGCGCTGGGAGCCGGAGAAGGTCATCGAAGTGGTGAATGCCGCACAGCGGCTGTACAAGACGGATTCGTGCCGGGTGTACGTCGCAGGGATGAGCCTCGGCGGGTACGGCACGATGGACTTTGTCGGGACCTACCCGGACCGGGTGGAGGCAGCGGTAGCGATATGCGGCGGTGGCACGGAGGGTTTGGCCTGTGGCCTCTCAGAAACGCGCCTCTGGATCCAGCACGGCACCTTGGACCGACACGTGCCGCATGCGGAATCGGTGAAGATGCACGAAGCGGTGAAGGCCTGCCGGGAGGACGCGCCGTGCATGCTCACGTTGCACCCCGATTGCGACCACGGGAAGATTGCCCGGGAATTCTACCGCGGCGGGCTGTATGCGTGGCTGTTCCGCGGCGAGGTGCCGTAAATTCGGGACATGCGCGAGGAAGCCGAATTCGACGTCCGGGGTGCGGCTGAGTCGTCCGGGGAGGGGGAGTTCGACCGCGTCCTGCGGCCGGCCCGCCTGGAGGACTTCACGGGCCAGCGGGCGGTCCTCGAGAACCTCGAGGTCTTCATCCGGGCGGCGGTTTCGCGGGGCGAAGCGCTGGATCACGTGCTGTTGCACGGCCCCCCCGGGCTGGGCAAGACCACGCTGGCAAACATCGTCGCGAACGAAATGGGCGCGGCAATCCGAACCACGTCGGGGCCGGTGCTGGACAAGCCGGGCGACCTGGCGGGCTTGTTGACGAACCTCGAGCCGAACGACGTGCTGTTCATCGACGAAATCCACCGGCTCAGTCCCGTGGTAGAGGAGTATCTGTACAGTGCGATGGAGGACTACAGGATCGATTTGGTCATCGATACCGGCCCAAATGCGCGGACGGTGGCCATCTACCTGCATCCGTTCACGCTTGTCGGCGCGACCACGCGGTCTGGCCTGTTGACTGCGCCGCTCCGGGCCCGCTTCGGGATCAACCTGCGGCTGCAGTACTACGACGCGCGCACCTTGACCGACATCGTGATGCGCAGCGCAGACATTCTCGCCGTGCACATCGAAGAGCCAGCGGCGTACGAGATCGCCTCGCGCAGCCGGGGTACACCGCGGATTGCGAACGCCTTGCTGCGCCGTGTGCGCGACTTTGCCACCGTGAAGGGCGACGGGCGCATCGGGCTGGAGATTACGCGGTACGCCCTCGATGCGCTCCACGTGGACCGTCTGGGCCTCGACGAGATGGACAACCGCATCTTGACGACGCTCATCGACAAGTTCAAAGGCGGCCCGGTGGGGGTGGGGACCATCGCGACGGCCATCGGGGAAAATGCCGGCACGGTGGAGGAGGTGTATGAACCGTACCTGATCCAGGAAGGGCTGCTCATGCGGACACCCCGCGGGCGCCAAGCGACGGAAGCGGCCTACCGCCACCTCGGGCGGCTCCCCCTCGCTGCGACGGGCGGGCTTTTCGGCGAATGAGATGGGGTGGGGCGAGGTGCAGGCGGCGGAGCGTGCGGCGTGGTTGCGGAGGACTGCGCTGCAGCTCGGGTTTGACGGCGTAGGGATTGCGCGGGCGGACTTTTTGAGCGAGGAAGCACCGCGGCTGGAGGCGTGGCTGAAGAGCGGGATGCACGGAGGCCTCGGATACATGCAGCGGAATTTCGACGAACGCCTGGATCCGAGGCGCTTGGTTCCGGGTACGCGGACCGTGGTGACCCTGCTGTACAACTACCACAACCCGAGGCGGCCGCTCGACCCGAAGGCGCCGCGGATTGCCAGCTATGCCCTGGGACGGGATTACCACCGGGTGGTCCGGACCCGGGTTTGGCGGTTGCTCGACGCGGTGCGGGCGGAATGGGGCGAGCAGGTGGAGGGGATGGCGTTCGTCGACGCGGCGCCGGTGCTCGAGCGGGCCTGGGCCCGTCGGAGCGGCCTGGGATGGATCGGCAAGAACGGCCTCCTGCTGACGCGGAAGCGCGGCAGCTACCACTTCCTCGCGGAGTTGTTGCTCGACGTGGACCTCGCGCCCGACCCGCCGGCCACCGAACACTGCGGTACGTGCCGCCGCTGCCTCGATGCGTGCCCCACCGGGGCCATCGTTCGGCCCGCCGTGGTAGACGCTTCGCTCTGCATCAGCACCTTCACCATCGAACTGCGCGGCCCCATCCCCGAGCCGGTGGCCGCGCACCTCGAAGGGTGGGCCTTCGGATGCGACATCTGCCAAGAGGTGTGCCCCTGGAACCGGCATGCCACGCCGCACCGCGAGCCCGCCTTCGAGCCGAACCCGGCGCTGTGGGGCCTTGCGGCATCGGACTGGCAGGACCTCAGCGAAGAGGCCTTCCGCGAGCTCTTCCGGCACAGCGCCGTGAAGCGGGCGGGGTATTCGGGGCTGCGACGCAACCTCCGAGCCGTCTTCGGATTCCCGCCGCTGCCCGAGCCGGGAAAGGGCTCAGGCCCAGGCGATGGCGGCGAAGGTCTCGTCGATGACGTCGCCATACCGTGAGCCGTACCGGCCGAGGCACCAGTCCCGCAGCATCCGCAACTCCTCTACATTCAGGTATTTCAAGCACTTGCGAAGCTCCTTCGCGAACAGGTGCCGGTCGAAGCTGACCTTCGACAGCACGCGCTTACTGAATTCCAACATGCCGCTTGCGTTCATGACAACGAAGGAACGCAAACTCGCCGCCTTGCCGTGCGTCTGGTCCGTTAATCGACGTTAATGTACCTTGCGTCTATGGACCACAGGTTGCGGAATCACGAGGACCGGCGGCGGTTGAAGGCGAAGTTGCAGACGGATGCGACCGCGCGGACGACCGTGTCGTTTTACCGGTATTTCCGCGTGGAGGAGCCGGAGGTGTTTCGCGATGAGCTCTATGCCGCGTGGATGGAGCTGGGGGTGCTCGGGCGCACGTATGTGGCGAGGGAGGGCATCAATGCCCAAATTTCAGTCCCGACCGAACGCTTCGGGGCCTTCCGGGACCACCTCTATAGCTTGCCCGGCTTCGACGGGGTGCGGCTGAATGTGGCGGTCGACGACGGCAAGAGCTTCTTTCGGCTGGCCATCAAGGTCCGCGAGAAAATCGTCGCAGACGGGTTAGACAATGCGTCCTTTGACGCATCAAATACCGGCATCCACCTGACGGCGAAGGACTTCAACGTCCTCACGGCGGATCCGGAGACCATCCTGATCGACATGCGCAACCGGTACGAGAGCGAGGTGGGCCACTTCCGCGGTGCCATTACGCCGGAAGTCAACACGTTCCGGGAAGAAATCGCGCTGGTAGAGCAGCTCCTCGAGGGCAAAGAAGACCGGCCCATCGTGATGTATTGCACGGGCGGCATCCGCTGCGAAAAGGCCTCTGCCTACCTGAAGCACAGGGGGTTCCGCAACGTGCACCAACTCGACGGCGGCATCATTTCCTACGCCCGCCAAGTCTCGGAACAAGGCCTCGAAAACCGCTACATCGGCAAGAACTTCGTCTTCGACGAGCGGCTCAGCGAGCGCATCACCGACGACATCGTCGCCCACTGCCACCAGTGCGGCGCTCCGGCAGACACCCATGTGAACTGCGTGAACCTCGCGTGCAACCTGCTGTTCATCCAATGCACGGCATGCGCCGAGGCCTACGAGGGCACCTGCAGCCCGGCCTGCAAAGACATCATCCACCTCCCCGAGGAGGAGCAGCAGGAAATCCGCCGCCAGGTCGGGGAGGAGCGCAACCGCCGGCGTGCCGCGGGCGATTCCGGCACTCAGGGCTTGCGGTACTCGACGGCGCCGTCGAGGACGTAGTTCATTTGGTAGATGTCGTCGGCGTTGAGCCGCAGGGTGCCGGCGAAGGTGAGCCGTTCGTCGGTCTGGTACGGGCGGACGGGCTTGTTTCCTTTGAACCGCAAGTCCACCACCGATTCCGGCCCGGCACCGCCGCAGAAGAAGCAGTTTGCGAACGGGTAGCGGCTCAGCACGTAGAAGTTTTCGTCGATGTCGACCGGGATGACGTACCCGGTGATGTAAAACGGCTTGCCGGCCGCGGCTTTGACGTGGGGTCCGAAGGTCGGCTTCCAGTAGTAGGAATCGAGGCTTTCGAGGTAGACGTCCTTGAAGGTCACGTTCTCTAACAGCTGCCAGGTCAGCTCTTTGTAGCTCCCGCCTTGTACGGGGGGCGGCGCTGCCGCGCGGGCGGCCGAGAGCTCTTCGTCGGTCATGCGGGGCGGCGCGGCGTGGCCGGAAGGCGCCTCTTCGCCCTCGAACAGGGAGCCTGCGCCGTTTGCATCTGCATAAGCCGGGTCTTCTTCAGGCCGTTCTTCCGCGGCCCTTCGGACCGATTCTTCCGCCGCCTTGCCTCCCTCCGAAGGGTGGCACATCGAACTCAGATTCAAGGCACTGAAGGCCACCAGAGCCATCGTGGCGGCGGGCCAAACCCACCTGCGCCGGGTCGTTCGCGTCATGGCATCGAAGATAACACGGCTCCTCAGCCGTCGGACAGGGTCTTTGAAATGTCCATCCGCAGCACCGAGATGCCCGGAATCGCTGCAGCAAGGAGGCCGACGCCGATGGCACCGCCTACGAGGACGAGCTCCCCGGGGAGTACGGCGAGCGTGCCGAGGTCGTAGTGGAACTTGTCCGCGACGAAGGTGGCCAGCGCCGCCATGCCCACCCGGCCCACGGCCAGCCCCAGCAAGGCGCCGCCCGTGCTCAGCAGGCCGCCTTCGAGCAGCAGTGAGCCGTAAACTCCTGCGGGCGAAGCGCCCATGGTACGCAACAGGGCGAGCTCGTAGCGGCGGGCGAGCAGGCTGTCGTAGACCGAGATGAAGATGCTCGCGAAGCTCAGCGCCACGATGAGGGCGGCGAGGGCGCGGAGCGTGCGCATCCCGAGCCCAAAATTTTGGGTCAAGCGGTTCACCTCGATCGCCGGCAACGCGACCTGCATGTTCGTGTCCCGGATGACGTTCGGAATGGTCAAAACGGCGAGCGGGTTGCGCTTTTTCAGCAGCACAGCGGTCACTTCGCGCGGGGCGTCCTCGAGTCCGTGCACGCCCCACACCGACTCCATGTTGCACAGGATGAGCTGGTCCACGACGGTGCGGCTCTTTGCATAGATGCCCACGACCGTAAAGGCCTTGTCCTTGTGCACGTCGGTGGCGTCCTGCAGGCCGTGTGCGCTGTAGAACGTGTCGCCGAGGCCCAGCCCCGTGGCGGCGGCCACATCCACTCCCAGGACGACTTCGTAGGGAGCCGCCCAGGCCCGGCCTTCCGCGAGCTCTGCTGCGTAGTGCTTCGGGTAGGCGGGCGTCGTGCCGACGATGCGGTAGCCTTCGTGGTTGTCGCCGTACGCCATCGGTATCGCCGAGGCGATGTAGGGATGGCGCATGACGCGCTGGGCGTCTGCGAGCTTGATGTTCCCGGTGGGCGCGTCGACGTGGTAGACGTTCGCGAGGATGAGCTGCAGCGGGCTGCCTTTCGCACCGAGGACCAGGTCGATGTCGTCGATGTTGCGCTCGAAGGCGGTGGTGAGTTGGCGCTCTGCGAGCATCAGCACGCTGACCATGCCCACGCCGAAGGCGAGCAGCACGAGGCTGAGGGCGGTAGAGAGCTTCTTCGCTCCGAGGTTGCGCCAGGCGAGGAGGAGCCAATTCATGACGCAGTCAGATCGAGGCGGCGGGGGTAGCGCGCGGTGAGACGGGCGTCGTGGGTGACGACGACGAGGGTGGCTCCGGCCTCGCCGGCGGTCCGCTCGAGCAGGGCAACGACGGCGTCGGTGCTGCGGTCGTCGAGGGCGCTCGTGGGCTCGTCGGCCAGCACGACCGCCGGGCGGTGGACCAGGGCCCGTGCGATGCCGACCCGCTGCTGCTCGCCCACGCTCAGGTCGCGGGGGCGGCGGCTCGCCTTCGCGCCGACGCCGAGGTCTTCGAGCATGCCGAGTGCGCGGGCGCGGTCTGGGCGTTCGCCCGCGAGGAAGGCCGGGAGGAGCAGGTTTTCGAGGACCGTGAGGGACGCGACGAAGTGGGGGCGCTGGAAGACGATGCCGATGGAGCGGCCGCGGAACCGGTCGAGGACCTTGCCGCTCAGGCCGTTGAGGACCGTTCCGGCCACTTCGATGCGGCCGGATGCTGGGTGCAGCAGTCCGCTCATGAGGTGGAGGAGCGTGGTTTTGCCGGAGCCGGACTGACCGAGCACGAGGAGCCGGTCTCCGGGGGGGCATTCGAAGTCCGGAAACTGCAGCAGGGGCGTCTCCGGACTGTAGCGGAAGCTGAGGTCGCGCACTGCAATCATGGCCTGCAAAGGTACGACCGGCCCTACCTTCGGGCTGTGAATTTTCGTCAACGTCTGGCCCGGTATGGTTTGGGCATCGGCATCGGCATCTTGCTGAGTCTGTATTTCTTCAGCGGCCGCGGGTGCGGGGATTGGCTGCCGGCAAATCGGATCGCCGCGGACATCCGGACCCTCGGGTTTGCGCCGGATGCGCGGGTGCTTTGTCTGCTGGAGTGCCACGCACCAGAGGGGGGGCTCGACGGGTGGCTTGCGGGCGCCGACCTCGACCTCGGGGCGAGCGGACCGCGCGAGCAGCCGCGGCGGTACGTGTTCCGGTCGGAGGGCCCGGTGGGGGCGCTGGAGTTCGTGTTAGCCGATACCGCGGCGGTGGTCCGGGCGCCGGACCCGGCGGTGGCGGGCTGCGGGTGCTGAAGCGGGCCGGTTAGAGGCGCACGATGGCGATGCGGCCCCAGCGGACTTCTCCGCCTACGGTGAAGGTTTGGACCACGTAGGTCC
>CAMCYM010000045.1 GCA_945883885.1 Chryseobacterium gleum | reverse complement strand
CGGTCGTACGGCAAGGTCCCAAGGTTCGCCCCCGGGAGCCCCGCACCCGTGAAAAGCCGCATCGCGAACGTGCCCGTTTCGGAGATGCTGTGCGCCCAGCGAAGCTCGTTCTCCACGCGGAAGAACTGCGCGAACGGCACGCCCGCAATCAACATTTGGTCCGCAGCATTCTGCCTCAAATCGAGCGTGGATCCGAGTGCGCGCAACGCCTGACCGGCCCATTCCACGGAGATCCGGTTGCTTCCACGGCCGTTGCGCAGTCCGGTGCCCCACGTGATCCGCGACAGCAGTGCTGCGTAGTCTTGGAATCGGCTGGAAAGAAAGGCATTGTCCTCCCCTGCGAGCCAAACCTCGAACGCGGTCGTCGGGGCGATGTCGGTGAAGGTCGCCTCGAGCAAATCGACTTGCACGGTGCTGTTGCGTTCGGGATTCTCGATCCAACTGAACCCATGCCGCACGGCGAGGGTCTTTCGCACATAGTCCGGTCGGGACTCCCGCCGGAATGCAGCCGCCGCTTCGGTGCGCGGTGCGCTCGACGGCCGAAATCGGCGCAACGGGAAGGGCGGCACCCCGGGAATGGAATATCGGAACTCCCCGGACCACTCGCCGCTGTTCGGGACGAGTGAAGCCTCCGTGTAACTGAAGGGGCGCGTCGAGAGAATTCCACCGGAAAAGGCGGCTTCGAAGACATCGCCACGGCCGCTTGCGTTGCGGTCCGTCCAGGTCATCCGTGCAAGCGGCCCGTACCGTGCATCGGTTCGGGTGAAGTCGATTTCAGTGGCCCAGCCTAACCGAGGCCTCGGGGCGATGCGGACTTCCACGTCGAGCAGATCGCCTTCTGGATGCCCCGCGGCGGGGACCGTGGGGATTTCCACACGTGCCACCGCAGGCAAGGCCATCAGCCGCCGGTAGCTTTGTTCGAGGACTTGGCGGTTGTAGCGCATGCCCGATTCTGCAGCGATGCAATGCGCAAGTAGCTCTGGTCGAAGCGTTTTCGTGCCGAATGCAGGGTCTTGGAGGACGCGGATTTCTCCAAACCGCGCACGGCGGTGCGGAACGGCCTCTGCATCCGGTCCGGACGTGTAGGTCCGCGGCAACACCACAAGATCGATGTCTACCCCGTGCGCGGATGCCCCGGATTGCCCCAGCGTGTCCGCGATGAACTTCACGTAGGCTTCGTCGAATCCGGCGTACCCGGCGGATTGGAGCACAGAAGCAATCCGGGAGCGTTCGGCCTCGAGTGCACGCACGTCGAATGCCCCCCCAGATCGGATGCGGCATCCGGACTCGATGGTTTCAGGGGAGATGCCTGTGCCCTCGGTCAGAAACCGAACTGATCGAATGGTCCAAAGCGGGCCGCAGTCCACCGCATACTGCATGCGGATGCCGCGTCGGCGCAAAGTATCCGGTCGCACCACGACCGTGGCCCCGAGGAAACCGGTCTCGCGCGCCACGGCCTCAAGGCTCCTCCGTGTACGGTCCGTGGCTTCGGCGTCCACCACGGCCGGCGGTTCACCGAACCCCAGCGCCACCGCGTGCCGCAGGCCCCCAGGGGCTTTTCCGCGCTCCGCTCGTCGCAGGGTCGCCTGCTCGAGCCGATCCGGTCGGATCAAGGCATGGGCACGGGCGTGCAAGCGGATGCCGAAGGTGCGACGGTCGGGCTTTTGGCGGAAATAGGGCGCCGTTTCAGGCACTGCGCCTAGAAATCCGGAATCCGGGAGTTGCCATTCGACACGATTCTCGACCAAAACATGCACGCCATCGGGCAAATTCCGCGTCGGATGGCAGCCTGCACTCGCAAAAAGCACCGCGGCTACCGCGTACATTCGAAGCCACTTCCCTCCCATGGCTACTCGACACGACGTGCTCCACATCCGCGCCCTCCGGGAACGCAGTGCTCGGACATCCGACGGGTTGGTCGTGGTGGAGGGCGTCAAAAGTGTAGTGGAACTGTGCCGAAGCGGTTGGACGGTCGTGCGAATTTACGCGGTTCAGGAGCGGTGCGCTGACATTCCAGCTTCGCATGAGGCCCTTGCTGAAATGTGCAGCGCGCGCGAGATGGAACGCATGAGTTCCATGAAAACTGCACCGGGCATTCTGGCTTTGGCAGAGAAACCTGTGCAGTCTGCGGCTTTCGATGTGCATGCGGCCGTCTGTCCGATTGTTTTGGGACTGGATGGAATTTCCGACCCCGGAAATGTGGGCACCCTGATTCGGACGGCCCTGTGGTTCGGTTGTGCGGGAGTATGGGTAGATCACCGGGGGGCAGACCCCTGGTCAGCAAAGACCATCCAAGCCGCCATGGGTGCCGTCTTTCATGTGCCTGTGGTGGAAGTGGATTTGGTAGATGCGGTGCGTTCTTCGTCGCTTCCGTGTTACATCCTGGATGCGGGGGGACAGAACATTGCAGGGCACGTCTGGGAACCGTCCATTGTGTGCGTCGGATCGGAATCCCACGGACCTACGCCTGCTCTGCGGGAGGCAGCCGCAGGGGCACTCGCCATTCCAGGAAGTGGTCAGTTGGAATCTCTGAATGCGGCGGTTGCCGGGGGGATCGTGATGGCCCAAGCAGCCCGTGCGTTGAGCAAAGGCTGAGCCGTCATCGCACACCAGGCGGCTGCAATCTCATCCCTGCTGAAGGGGGTGTCCATTTGCACGTATGCGACGACCTCGTCCACGCGCGCTGTGCATGCCTGACGGACTTCTTCCGGACCCTCGAACGCCTCACCTGTGACTTGCGCAGCGGCCCACAGATGGGATGGGAAAGGCTCGTAACCGGCGTGAATGTGCCGGTCGATTTCTGCGGCCAACACGTGGGCGGTCCTGCCCGGTCCCTCAAGCCATCCCACAGGGGGCAAAATGCGTACGCGGATGCCGCCTTTGGGACCGAGCAGTCCGAGGCGCATGCTCCGTTCGTCTTCCCCGGAAGCCTTTTCGTACGCGCCATCTCCCGCGGCGCGCAGGAGGATTTCACGCACCTTCATCGCATCGCACGGGTCCCATTCATAGGTCAGGCACACCGGGTGCACGCGCAGGGCATTCCAAGCACTTTGCCCGCCTTCGTCGAGCAACATGCGCACCAACGCGGGAGACGTGCGGTCGTCGCCGTCTTTTGCCCGGCCTTCTCGCTGCGCGAGCCAAACGCTTGCAGCGCGCTCGAGCATGGCCTCCCGAACATAGGCCGCCACCTCTGCACTGCGCTGCAATTGCTCCCGAGGGGAGCCCCCGCGTTGCACGATGAAGCTCTTGTTCAAGCGCACAAGCTTCTCCACCCAAGGCAATCGCAGCAGATTGCTGCCGATTCCGATTTCTGTGGTGGGAAAGCCCCGCTGCACCAAGGCCAAATTGACAAGGGAAGGGTCGAGAACGATGTCCCGGTGATTCGAAATGAACAAAGCGCCGCGCGCGTCAAAATGCTCCGGATACTCAAAGACTACTTCTCCGGCGGTATGCAGCAACAAGACCTGGATCAGCGGCTGAGAAATCCGCTCCTGAAACTCGCATACCGAGGAAACCGCATGCAAAGCAGCGACCAAATCTTGCACTGCGGCATGTCCGAGCATGCCATCTAACTCTGCATGCCAGTCCACTTCTTCCCGCAGAAACTTCGCTGCTTCAGGTACTTCCGAGTCTTGAAGGGGCCGCATATGGGCCAAAGGGTCAGTGGGCATGCCTGCGAGAATTCGGGCGCAATTTAGGCCGCCTACCTTTGGCACATGGATTTTGCCGCACTCCGCCTCCGTCCAAATGCTTGCAAGGCGATTGCAGAAGCAGGATTCACGGAACCTACTCCCATCCAAGAGCTCGCCATTCCGCCGCTGCTGGCCGGGCAAGACGTGATCGGGATTGCACCGACTGGAACGGGCAAGACAGCCGCCTTCCTCCTTCCCGTGCTGCAGCAGTTGAGCCATGCCCAAGGCCAAGTTCCCCGGGCGGTGGTCTTGGCTCCCACGAAAGAATTGGTCGTCCAATTGTACCGCGAAGCGGTCCGATTTGCAGCTTTTACCGATTTGAGAGTTTGTGCTCTGTATGGAGGAGTGGGGCCCCAGAAGCAAGCCGAAGAACTTGCTGGGGGCATCGATTTGGTGGTTGCGACACCGGGACGATTCTGGGAGCTTTACCGGAAAGAGGCGCTGGTGGTTAAAAAAGTCACGGCAGTGGTGTTGGATGAGGCGGACCGGATGATGGACATGGGATTCATGCCGCAGCTGCGGCAACTGCAGGAAGTGCTGCCACGGAAGCGGCAGAACATCCTCTTCAGCGCAACATTTCCCACCCGGGTGGAGCGGCTCGCAGACGAGTTCCTGTTGTGGCCCGTGCGCGTCGAAGCGGCGCCCCAAGCTACCGCCGCTGTCAATGTGACCCAGCAGGTGGCATTCTTGCCGAATTTCCCGACGAAGCTGCTTTTTGCGAAGCATTTGGCCAGTGTGTTGGGGGCGGAACATCGCATGCTCGTGTTCGTTCGAGAGAAGGGACAGGCGGAAGCCGTTGCACGCTTGCTGGAGGAGGTGTTTCCGGAAGGAGTGCGGACCTTGCACAGCAACAAAGCGCAGCACACCCGAATGAATGCGATGGAAGCATACCGGGGAGGCGAGGTGCGCTGTTTGGTCAGCACGGACGTGTCCAGCCGGGGCATCGATGTGCCAGAAACGGAAGTGGTGATCAACTTGACGGTGCCGCGGGACCCCTTGGACTACGTGCACCGCATCGGGAGAACGGGGCGGGCGCACCGCACCGGACGGGCGGTAACGCTGGTGGATCCGGGAGAACGGTATGCATGGGAACGCATCGAAGCGCAAGTCGGTTCGCGACCGGAACGGCTGGGGCTGCCGGAAGGGCTGCCGGAAGTGGAAACATCTCCGGGCGAGCGGAAGGACCAGGCCCGCGCCATCGATTTTGAACGCAGGCGACTCGACCCGACGTATGCAGGCGCGTTTCATGAAAAGAAGCGCAAGCCTGGAGGCTCCTCAGCTAAGCGCAGGCGGCGGTGATGGATGCAGCGGCCGCACGCCGCACTCTTCCACCACATAGCCTTCTTCGTAGCACATGACCGCTAACCGACCATCCGGGAGTGTGCTGATGTGCGTATGGAAGTTGAAGTCAAATCCTTGCCTGCGCAGCCACCGAAAGGCTTCCTCTGCGGGCCTGGCGTCCAAGGCCTCGTTGCGCGCCTTTTTCAAGAGCGAGCGGTTGCGCTGCAACGTCCGGTCGACTTCGTGCAATACCGGATGGGGCGTCAGGGTTTTGCGGTGGTGTCGGAGTCGACAGGCATCGTCGCAGAACCGCTTGTCGGTTCTGCCTGCATGCAGCGGTGCGCCGCAATCTGTGCAAGCGCGCTGGGGGGAGAGGAAAAAAGCCATGCCGCGAAGAAGCGGCTTGAAGTCCGTTCGATGTCGGACCTTTTTGTAACTGAGCCCCTTTCGTTTACGAACGTGGGGCGAGCGCCTCGTCTAAACGCCGCAACGCCCCCCGAACAATCGACGTCAGTCCCGCTTCACTCGACCGCGCTACGGCGACGATGTCCGCGATGTGGAACGGCGCTAACCGGTCCGGATCGCATTCATCGGTGATTACGCTGACCGCCGCGCACGGCATGCCCATGTGTGCGCAAGCAATCACCTCCGGAACGGTCGACATGCCCACGGCATCGGCTCCGATGGTGCGCAAATACCGGTACTCGGCGCGGGTTTCGAGGCAAGGCCCCGGCACACTCACGTACACGCCGTTTTCTAGGCGGAGTCCAGCTTCGTCGGCGGCTTCATGCAGCGCGCGCTGCAATCCGGCATGGTACGGCTGACTCATGTCGGGAAACCGCTCGCCCAGAGCGTCCAGGTTGGGGCCACGAAGGGGGTGCTCTGGAAGCAAGTTGATGTGGTCCTCGATGCACAGCAGGCTTCCTTTTTTCAGGCCCGGACGCAGGCCGCCGGCGGCGTTCGAGAGGAGGACCGCACGGGCACCGAGGAGCCGACTGACCCGGACCGGCATCACAATTTGGTCCATCCCATAGCCCTCGTAGTAGTGAAAGCGGCCTTGCCAAGCGAGGACCTTGCGGCCCTCGAGCTCGCCATACAGGAGCTTACCGAAGTGGTATTCAACGGTTGCCACTGGCAGATGCGGCATCTGGTTATAGCCGAGCGTGACCGTGGGGACAATGTGCTGCGCCAAATCGCCCAACCCCGTGCCCAGGACGATGGCACAATCTACTTCCTTGATTCCACGCTCTCTGAGATAGCTCGCAAGCTCCTCCAACTGTTCCATCGGGTGCATCCGTTCGCGGTTGTGTGTGCCAAAGTTCGACATCGGCGTACGAACTTCGCGCCATGGGGCAATTCAAGCTGCAGGAGGACGGTTTCAGCGTCGCGGTCATCGGTGCAGGAACCATGGGTGCGGGCATCGCGCAAGTGGCGGCCCAGGCGGGGCATCCCGTGGTTTTGGTCGACGCATCTCTGGACGCACTGAATCGGGCAAAAGCCGCCCACATCCACGTCTTTTCCGGCCTTGTAGCAAAGGGCAAGCGGACGGAATCAGAAGCGGCCCTGGTCCTAAGTCGCCTCGTGTATGCCACGGATTTGCAGGAGGTTCAGGGGGCACGGCTGGTCATCGAAGCGGTGGTCGAGCGCGCGGACGTCAAGGCGGATTTGTTCTCCACCCTGGAGCGCTATGTCGCTGAGGATGCGGTGTTGGCCACGAATACTTCGTCGCTTTCCGTGACCGGAGTCGCTGCGGCATGCACCCGTCCGGAGCGCGTGATCGGCCTGCATTTCTTCAATCCTGCCCCTCTGATGGCGCTGGTCGAAGTCATCCCCGCGCTCCAAACGCACCCCGCATTGCCCGCAGCCTGCGCGGACCTCCTCCACCGCTGGGGCAAGGAGCCGGCCTTGGCTCGGGATACGCCCGGGTTCATCGTCAACCGCGTGGCGCGACCGTACTACGGGGAGGCCTTGCGGTGCGTGGAAGAAGGCATTGCCACGCCCATGCAGGTGGATTCGGCCATGCGACATCTGGGATTCCGCATGGGGCCGTTTGAGTTGATGGACCTCATCGGAAACGACATCAACTTCGCCGTTACGTCGACGGTGTTCGCTGCAACCTTCTCGGATCCCCGGTATCGGCCGAGCATCGTGCAAGAACGCCTGGTCCAAGCAGGCTGGCTGGGCCGCAAGTCCGGCCGTGGACACTACGACTATGCGGAAGGCAACCCTGCGCCAGAACCGCTGGATCTGCCGGAAGTGAGTGAGCGCATTCTGGCGATGCTCATCAACGAAGCGGCCGACGCGGTGTTTTGGGGGATTGCAACGGCCACCGATGTGGACCGAGCCATGGTGCGCGGCGTGAATTACCCGCGGGGTCTGTGCGCTTGGTCGGATGCCTTGGGACCGGAGTGGGCTGTGCAGCGGCTTGACGGGCTGCAAGCACGGTTCGGGGAAGATCGGTACCGCTGTTCCCCCTTGCTGCGCGATCAGGTCGCCAGCGGGAAGCGTTTTTTCTGATTCAGATCCGCAGTCAAACGGCGTAGGAGATGCGCCGAATGCCGCACAGCGTGTGCGTCCTCTCACCGGTGACGGCATGGCGGATTCCCTGCACATCGAGCGGGTCCTCGCGGACCTCACCGGACGCATGCAGCAGCGCGTCGGGTCCGGTGCAGATGCCTACGTGGATGACCTTGCCATCGCGGTTTGTGAAGAAGGCGAGATCCCCCTTTTGACGCAATTCAGAGGGAATGGAGGTTCCGCAGTGGATTTGGTCCGCGGCATCCCGCGGCAATGCAATGCGCAAGGCCGCAAACACCTGCTGGACCAGCCCGGAGCAGTCCACCCCGAAGTGCGTCTTTCCGCCCCAACGGTAGGGCACCCCTCGCCACGTCGCCGCGAGTGCTGCGGGACAGGCAGGGCGGTCTGCTTCGGGATTTACTCGTTTCAACATACTGGTTCCCAGCGTGTAGGTCCCTTCTGGCTGCCGATGCACCGTGGCTCCCCAAGGCAGATACAGCGTGGCACCGTCGGATGTGCGCACCCAGGGCGCGAAGGGCTCAAAACACCGCACACCGTCCGTGAAGGCCCCTGCCGCAAGTTGTTTCCGATCGCACCAACCCCGGTAGCCGTCGCGGACGGTTTGGACAGCAACCCACGGGCCGCTTCCCTCCTCCTCGAGAACCACCGGTTCCCCTGCAAGGAGTTCTGAGACCAATTCTGCCCGGTCGTCTGCCCCTGCCCGCAGCGGCGCGACGGGGACAATCACCACATGCGAACGTTCGATCATCCCCACGCTTCGATGCACAGCGCGGAAGCGCCGCCGCCGCCGTTGCAGATGCCTGCAGCTCCGCGCTTCAAGCCCCGTTTCCGCAAGGCATGCAGCAAGGTGACGACGATCCGTGAACCGCTCGAGCCCAGCGGATGCCCAAGTGCGACGGCACCGCCGTTGACGTTCACACGCGCCGGGTCGAGTCCGAGCAACTGCATGTTGACCAAACCGACGACCGCAAAGGCTTCGTTGAGTTCCCAGAGATCCACGGAATCCGTGGACCATCCTGCCCGCGCGAGCGCCTTCGGTACGGCCAGCGCAGGGGCCGTGGTGAACCACTCTGGCTCGTGGGCGGCATCCGCGGCCGCCACCACCTTTCCGATGGGGGTGAGTCCGTGTGCGGCAAGCGCGGCTTCCGAGCAGAGCACCAAGGCACTTGCGCCGTCATTCAACGTCGAAGCATTCGCTGCAGTGACGGTGCCGGTGGGAGAAAATGCAGGCCTCAAACCCGGAATCTTGTCCAGAACGACGTTGCGGTACTCCTCGTCTTCTGCCACGAGCACGGGTTCTCCCTTGCGTTGTGGCACTGGGACGGGCACCACTTCGTCCGCAAATGCCCCGGTTTGCCATGCTTCCGCGGCCCGGACATAGCTCTGAACGGCGAAGGCATCTTGGGCCTCGCGGCTGAACCCGTGGGTCTCCGCGCAGGCATCCCCGCACGTACCCATGTGGCGGGCGCTGTACACGTCCGTGAGCCCGTCGTGGAGCATGCCATCGGTGAGTTGTTGGTGGCCAAACCGCGCCCCCTCCCGGGCGCGGAGGTAGTGCGGAACTTGGCTCATGCTCTCCATGCCGCCGGCGACCACGACGTCTGCTTCTCCGAGCGCTATGGCTTGAGCGCCCAGTGCGATGGCCTTCATGCCGCTCGCGCACACTTTGTTCACCGTTGTGCAGGGGACGGTGTTCGGCAGGCCCGCTTTGAGTGCGGCCTGGCGCGCAGGGGCTTGGCCCACGCCGGCCTGCAGGACATGCCCCATGAACACTTCGTTCACCGCATCGGCTGGGAGGCCAGCCCGCTCCATCGCCGCGCGGATTGCCAAGGCGCCGAGATCGGGTGCAGACAGCGCGGCAAGTTTGCCGAGAAAGCTCCCCATCGGGGTGCGAACGGCGGAGACGATGTAGACCGGAGAAGACATGGCGTGGTGTTTGGGGCCAAAATTAACGGGAGTTGGCGCTTCGGAC
>CAMCYM010000044.1 GCA_945883885.1 Chryseobacterium gleum | reverse complement strand
GACGGAGTGGTTTGGCACCTCGATGTCGGCTCGTCACATCCTGGGGCTGGAGAAGGTCCCAAGGGTTGGGCTGTTCGCCCATTAAAGTGGCACGCGAGCTGGGTTCAGAACGTCGTGAGACAGTTCGGTCTCTATCTGTTGTGGGCGTTCAAGACTTGAGCGGACCCGTCCCTAGTACGAGAGGACCGGGATGGACATACCTCTGGTGTATCTGTTGTGGCGCCAGCTGCATCGCAGAGTAGCTATGTATGGATGAGATAAGCACTGAAAGCATCTAAGTGCGAAACTCGCCGCGAGATGAGGTCTTGTTGAGGGTCGTTGTAGACGACAACGTTGATAGGCCGCAGGTGTAAAGGCAGTGATGTCAAAGCCGAGCGGTACTAATTACCCGAAGCTTATAAGTGTTGATTTTTCTACCAGTATGTCTCCCATTGGGCGGCATAGGTCCGGAATCGTCCGGTCTAACCGTCTCAGCGTTTAGGTGTCTATTGCGGTGAGGTCCACCTCTTCCCATTCCGAACAGAGAAGTTAAGCCCACCAGCGCAGATGGTACTGCTATTTGCGGGAGAGTATGTCGACGCCACTCTTAAGGGCCCCCTCGGGGGCCCTTTCTTTTGAACGAAATTTGCCCCTGTTGAACGAAGACGATGAACAACCTTGTAGCCATTGTAGGTAGACCGAACGTGGGAAAATCCACGCTGTTCAATCGGTTGACAGAAACGCAGGATGCGATTACGGATCCGACGAGCGGAACCACGCGGGATAGGAAGTATGGGAAGGCGGTTTGGATCGGACGGATGTTCAACGTAATTGATACGGGTGGGTGGATCACGAAATCAGACGATGAGTTCGAATCAGCGATTCGGGCACAGGTAGCGATTAGCATCGAGGAGGCGCATCTGATTTTGTTCGTGGTGGACACGCACAATGGCATCACCGACCTGGATGAAGACATTGCCCGGATGCTGCGGCGCAGCAAGAAGCCGGTGATGGTGGTTTGCAACAAGGTGGACACCTCGATGCACGAATTGAATACGGCGGATTTTTATGCGTTGGGATTGGATTCGGACCTGTATGGTATTTCTGCATCGAACGGATATGGGACGGGGGAATTGCTGGATGCGTTGGTAGAACGGTTGC
Organism: Chryseobacterium gleum; assembly: GCA_945883885.1. Taxonomy (GTDB): domain Bacteria; phylum Bacteroidota; class Bacteroidia; order Flavobacteriales_D; family Sanyastnellaceae; genus CAMCYM01. The sequence continues at coordinate 8,450 of CAMCYM010000044.1, read as the reverse complement.
CGCTGGAGGAGGAACGGGAGGAGTCAGGCGTTCCGCGGTTTGCGATTGTCGGCCGGCCGAACGTGGGCAAGAGCACGTTGATCAATACCCTTCTCGGGCACGAGCGGAACATTGTGACGGATATTGCGGGAACTACGCGGGACAGCGTGCACACGCGGTATACGATGTTTGGGCACGATTTTGAGTTGGTCGATACGGCGGGATTGCGTCGGCGCAAGCAGGTTGAAGACCAACTTGAGTTCTACAGCACGGTCCGAACCATTCGGGCCATCGAAACCAGCGATGTGTGCTTGCTTCTCCTCGACGCCCGCAATGGGATGGAAGGCCAGGATCAGCATATCTTTTGGCAAGTCGTCAACAGCTACCGCGGGGTGGTCATCGTCGTCAACAAGTGGGACTTGATCGAGAAGGACCACAAAACGATGGCGGCGTACGAGGCCACACTCCGCGAGAAGATGGCACCGTTTACGGATGTGCCCATCGTGTTTACGTCAAATTTGACGAAGCAGCGTGTGCTGAAAGCCTTCGAGGTGGCCATGGAGGTCTACCACAACCGCAATCGAAGGATTCCGACGAGTGTACTGAACGACGTATTCCTGCCGATTATCGACCACCACCCCCCCCCGATGTACAAGGGGAAGCAGGTGAAAATTAAGTATGTAACGCAGATCCCTTCCCAGACCCCCACGTTCGCATTCTACTGCAATCTCCCGCAGTATGTGAAGCCCCCTTACACCCGGTACTTGGAAAACCAGATGCGCGAGCGGTACGAATTTGCCGGCGTGGTCATTCGGATTTTCTTCCGCCAAAAGTAACGGGCTCTGTGCCTGCGATGGCCGCTTTGAAGCGGGTCAAAGGCCGCGCTTCAGTAGCAAATTCCGGAAGTGTAAGCCGAACGGTGATGCCTTTCGCCGCGGCGGCCACTTTGAAGTCGTCCAGGATGTCGAGGACGTCCTTGTCCAGGCGCTGGGTGGATGTCCCGTTGATTTCGACTTCGGCTCCTTCTGGAATCCGGGAGAGGGCTTCGCGGATGCCCGCTTTGTGCAGGAAGGTAACGTCTTCGACCAAATGGATGCAGTAGGAGTTTCTCTGCGGGTCCACCTGGAAGGCTTTGAAGGGTTGATGGTAGTGGTCGAGGAGGATAGCGACCAAAGCTGCAGCACTTCCGATGGCAATGCCCGTGAGCAAATCGGTGAACACGATGGCTGCTACGGTGATCAGAAAGGGAAAGAACTGGCGGGGTCCAGAAGCATACATCTTCAGGAACAGGGCCGGTTTTGCGAGTTTGAAACCGACCAAAATGAGCACACCTGCAAGGGCTGCGAGGGGAATGAGGTTGAGCAAATGTGGAACCAGAAGGACTGCGAGCAGCAACCAGGCGCCGTGCAGGACCGCGCTCATCCGGGAGTGACCGCCGGATTGGATGTTTGCGCTGCTGCGGACGATGACTTGGGTGACTGGCAGTCCACCGATCAGCCCGCTGACGATGTTTCCGAGTCCTTGTGCATACAGCTCGCGGTTCGTCGGGGTCACCCTTCTCTCGGGGTCGAGCTTGTCGGTGGCCTCTACGCACAACAGGGTCTCGATGGAGGCCACGACGGCCAAAGTAAGTGCGGTGGTCCAAACACCGGTATGCATCAACAGCGACCAGTCTGGAAACCGCAAGGCCTGGGTCAGTGCGCTTCCCGCGAGGTCTGTCGGCAGCGCAACCAAGTGCTCCCCGCCTAACTTCCACGCATCGGGCAGGACGAAGGCATTGAGCAAGGCTCCCAACGCGACCGCGACCAAGGATCCGGGGACGGCGCGTAGGAAGGCGATTTTGCGCAGGGAAGGCTGCTCCCAGAGGATCAACACTGCGAGGGAGATCACGCCGATGAGTGCGGCTCCCGGAGAGATGAAATCGAGCATGTGGCTGATTTCTGACAGGGTGTTGTAGCCGTCGGTTTGGGCGAAGTCGGTGGTGCCTTCGGGCTCCTTGTCGTAGCCGAAGAGGTGCGGGATTTGCTTCAGGATGATGATCAAGCCGATGGCTGCCAGCATGCCTTGGATGACGGAAGAGGGGAAGTAGAGGCCGATGATGCCCGCGCGCAGGGCACCGAGCGCGATTTGGATCGCGCCAGCGAGCACAACCGCGAGGAGGAAGGCTTCGAAGGAAGGCAAGCTCGAAATGGCGGCAAGGACGAGGACGGTCAGGCCGGCTGCAGGTCCGGAAACGCCTACAGCTGAGCCGCTTGCGAATCCGACCACGGCGCCCCCCACGATGCCCGCAATCAAACCGGACAACGGAGGTGCACCGGAGGCCAAGGCGATGCCGAGGCACAAGGGGAGCGCGACGAGAAAGACCACGACGGAGGCGGGAAGGTCCCGGCGAATCGATGAAAACATGGGAAAACAGGCTGTGGCCGAGCACATCGGCCTGATCGAAGAGAGAAACGGGAAGGGCTGAGAGAATCAGCGGGGGCGATCAGGCGACCTCTGGGGGACGGGCATCCGGGCGCGGCTGGCTTTCCGGGTGCAAATCGAGCGCATGGGCCCGAAGCAGTGGGCGGCTCTCAGGCCACGGGGCACTGCGGTCAGAACCGTCACAGGGGAGCGATTCTTCGAGTTCCGGCGATTCGTCTTCGGCATCTTCTGCGGGCGCAGAGACGGGACCCGGGGCCGGAGCAACGGTTTCGCCTTCCTGTTCGAACGAAGCAGCGAAGGCAGCCTGCACGGGGGCCTCATCCGAGGTCAGAAAAGCGCAGGTGGGGGCTACGAGCACGGCGCACAACGCCAGGGCCACGAACGTGGCGAACCACGGGGCGGCAGCGGAGAAGGCGGCGGCGTAGCGGGTAAACAACACGGCTGTTAGGCGGCTTCGGTGGCCGTGAACGGAACGACTGAAAAATCGACGACACCGGAAGCCACGTCGTACATCGCACCGACGATCGCAAGTTCGCCACGCGCTTCCATGTCCCGCAGGATGGGGCTTTCGCGGCGAATTCGGTCGCACACCAGCTTGACATTCAAGGCCACACAGTGGTCGACGTGTTCATCCGTCGGCTCGGGGCCTTCAGCGGTGCGGATGGCTTCGACGGCGGGTTGGATGTGGGCGAGCAGTCCGGTGATGTTGCCGTCTTGCAATCCGGTGTAGGCCCCACGGACGGCGCCGCACTGGGTGTGTCCGAGGACCAGAATGAGCTTCGATCCGGCGTATTTGCTGGCGAATTCAAGGCTGCCGAGGACATCCGGGTTGACCGTGTTGCCGGCGAGACGGACGACGAACATGTCGCCGAATGCGGCGTCAAACACTTCTTCCACCGGCACGCGGCTGTCGATGCAGCCAAGGACCGCGCAGTAGGGAAATTGGCCTTCTGCGGCGTCTGCCAGCAGGTTGCCTCGGGAGCGACGGTGCGTGATGTGCTTCGAAAACCGGTCGTGGCCGGCTTGCAGCAAATAAAACGCATCCGAAGGAGTCAGGCTCTGCTGAAACTCCTTGCTGATCGCCCCGTCAAGCGCCAAGTACTTTTCGTTGATGGGCATAAAAAAAGGTTTAGGGTGAAACAAACCAAATCGAATAACCCTCAAACCTACGCATCAAGTTCGCGTGCAACCTCCCAAAGGTTGTGAACGGTCTCAGAACACCGCCCGGGCGATGGTGGCGGTGGGCTCGGCGCGTCCCATGGTGTAAAAGTGGATGGCGGGGACACCGGCGGCGCGGAGTTCGCGGGCTTGGGCGATGCACCAATCGATGCCGATGGCACGGACTTCCGCGTCCGATGAGGCGGTTTCGACGGCGCGGACCAGGTCGTCGGGGAGGTTGATGTGGAAGTGCTGGGGGATGGTGTTGATTTGGCCGCGGGCGGTCAACGGCTTGAGGCCCGGGATGATGGGCACTCCGATCCCCGCCGCGCGGCAGGCCTCCACAAAGTCGAAGTACGCCCGGTTGTCGAAGAACATCTGCGTCACCACGTACTCCGCGCCATCTTCGACCTTTCGCTTCAGCCAGCGCAGGTCGCTCGCGGCATTCGGGGCCTCAAAGTGCTTCTCCGGGTAGCCGGCCACGCCGATGCAGAAGTTCGTCCGGGTAGTATTCCGCAAGTCCGGATCGAGGTATTCGCCGCGGTTCATGGCCGCCACTTGCTGCAGCAGCTCGATGGCGTAGGCATGCCCGTCGGCTTCGGCCTTGAACCGGCCTTCCGCACGGATGGGGTCGCCCCGGAGGACAAGGACGTTTTCGACGCCGACGAAGTCGAGGTCGATGAGCGCGTTCTCCGTCTCTTCCTTCGTGAAGCCGCCGCAGATGATGTGCGGGACGGTGTCGAGCTTGTAGCGGTGCTGCAAGGCCGCGCAGATGCCCACGGTGCCGGGGCGTTTGCGGACGGTCCGCTTTTCCAGCAGGCCGCCGCGCACCTCGCGGTAGACGAACTCTTCGCGGTGGTAGGTCACGTCGACGAAGGCGGGTTCGAACTCGAGGAGGGCCTCGACGGTGGAGTGGATGTGGCCGATGTTCTCGCCTTTGAGGGGCGGGAGGAGTTCGAAACTGAAGAGCGTCGAGCGGGCTTCGGCGATGCGTTGGGCGACCTTCATGAAGCTGATTATGAGGGGGATGTGTGGAGGATGTGGGCCAAACCGCGCCCGGCCACCGCCTCGGTCACCCCGCGGCGTGCAGCCAGGTCGGCGAGGGCGTCGGCACCGATGAGGCCGACCCCGAAATAGCGGGCTTCTGGATGGGCAAAGTAGTACCCGCTGACCGCAGCGGCGGGTTGCATGGCCAGGGTGTCTGTCAGCGTGGCGCCGATGTGGGTTTCGGCATCGAGGAGGGTCCAAATCGTCCGTTTGTCCGCGTGGTCGGGGCAGGCCGGATAGCCCGGCGCCGGTCGGATGCCGCGGTACGCCTCGGCAATGAGTTCGTCGGTCGAAAGCGCCTCATCGGGCGCATAGCCCCAGTAGCGGGTGCGCACCTGGGCATGGAGCCATTCGGCCAGGGCTTCCGCCAGGCGGTCCGCCACGGATTTGACCAGGATGGCAGAAAAGTCATCCCCGGCAGCGGTGAGTTCTGCCGCCCACTCTTCCGCACCGTGGATGGCCACGGCAAAGGCCCCGATGTGATCGTTTGCCGGCGCGATGCAATCGGCGAGGGACCGCTGGATGCCGGCGTGTTGCGGCACCTGTTGGCGCAGAAACTCGAACCGCCCTAACTCTTCTGCACCGTCCACGCTCCGCACCGACACGGTTTCCGGTCCCGTCCGGGCAGCCGGAAACAGCCCCACCACGGCACGCGGCCGCAACCGCCGACCGCATTCCCCCCCTTCAAGCAAGGCCTGCGCCTCGGCGAACAACCGCGTCGCCTCTTCCCCCACGACTTCGTCCTGCAGGATCCGCGGAAATTTCCCGGCCAGCCCCCACGATTGAAAGAACGGTGTCCAATCGATGTACCCCACCAGCTCCTCCACCTGCACTTCGGGCACCTGCACCCCGCGGCAGGCCGGCACCGGCGCACCGGCAACCTCCACCGGCGCCCCGCGCCGACGCGCCTCCTCCAGCGGCAGCAGCGTCCGCGCCGCCCGGTCGGCGGCGTAGAGCCTCCGCACTTCAGCATAGTCCGTGGCCACCGTCTCCGCATACGCCTCGCGGGAGTCTGCGGCCACCAGCGCCGCCGCCACCGGGACCGCGCGCGACGCATCCCCCACGTGGACGACGGGACCTGCGGCCCTCCCCTCGAGCTTTACGGCGGTGTGCACCCGCGAGGTCGTCGCCCCCCCGATCAGTACGGGGGTCCGCATCCCCCGACGGACCATCTCCTCCAGCACATCGGCCATCTCCTCGAGCGACGGCGTGATGAGCCCGCTGAGCCCGATCAGGTCCGCCCCGGCCGCAGCCGCTTCGTCGAGGATGCGTTCCTTCGGCACCATGACGCCGAGGTCGACGACCCGGAAGCCGTTGCACGCGAGCACCACGCCTACGATGTTTTTCCCGATGTCGTGCACGTCGCCTTTGACCGTCGCGAGGACCACCGTGCCTGCGCCGGACGACCGCCCGGCCTCCATGTACGGCTCGAGCCACGCCACCGCCCGCTTCATGACGCGCGCACTTTTTACGACTTGCGGCAGGAACATGCGCCCCGACCCAAACCGGTCGCCCACCGTGTTCATGCCGTCCATGAGCGGCCCTTCGATGACGGACAGCGGGCTGCCGAGTTCTGCAAGTGCTTCGGCCGTGTCCGCTTCGATGTGGTCGGTCAGGCCGTGGACCAGCGCGTGCGCCAGGCGTTCCGCCACCGGCGCCGCGCGCCAAACTTCCTCCGACCGCGCCTCCGTCGTGCGTTCTGACGGCGACGACCAGGCCAGCAACCGTTCCGTGGCATCGTCGCGGCGGTCGAGCAGCACATCCTCGACGAGGTCGCGCAGTTCCGGCACCAGGTCGTCGTATACGCCGAGCATCGTGGGGTTCACGATGCCGAGGTCCATTCCTGCCTGGATGCCGTGGTACAGGAAGGCGGTGTGCATGGCTTCGCGCACGGCATCGTTGCCGCGGAAGGCGAAGCTGACGTTCGAGACCCCACCGCTGACGTGGGCACCCGGGAGGTTTGTGCGGATCCAGCGCGTCGCCTCGAAGTAGTCGAGGGCGTTGCGGCGGTGCTCGTCCATCCCGGTGCCCACCGGGAAGATGTTCGGGTCGAAGATGACGTCGGAGGCGGGGAAGCCGATGCCGGTGAGCAGGCGGTAGGCCCGTTCGCAGATGGCGATGCGGCGGGGGTAGGAATCGGCTTGGCCCTCTTCGTCGAAGGCCATCACCACCGCGGCTGCGCCGTAGCGCCGGATGAGCCGGGCCCGCCGCAGGAACTCCTCCTCGCCGTCCTTCAGCGAGATGGAGTTGACGATGGATTTGCCTTGTACTTCCTGCATGCCCGCCTCGAGGATGTCCCAGTCCGACGAGTCGATCATCAGCGGGATCCGGGCAATGTCGGGCTCTGAGGCGATGAGGCGGAGGAAGGTGCGCATCGCGGTGACGCCGTCGATGAGGCCCTCGTCCATGTTGACGTCCAGGATTTGGGCACCCCCACGAACCTGTTCGAGGGCCACGGCAAGGGCGTCTTCGTAGCGGCCCTCGCGGATGAGGCGCGCGAACTGGCGGCTGCCCGTCACGTTCGTGCGCTCGCCGATGTTCACGAAGTTCGACTCCGCAGTGATCCGGAGCGGCTCGAGGCCGCTGAGGAGGAGGGGCGTGCTGGAGGTCATCGGTTGGGCAGGGGGCGGGGGCTGTATCCGCGTGCAATACGAGCGAGGGCGGCGATGTGTTCCGGAGTGGTGCCGCAGCAGCCGCCGAGGAGGTTCAGCCACCCCCGCTCGAGGTAGGGCGTGAGGGCGAGGGCCATCGCGTCTGGGGTTTGGTCGTAGGCGCCCATTTCATTCGGGAGGCCGGCGTTCGGGTAGGCGCTGATGCGGAAGGGGGCGTGGCGCGCCAGCGCCTCGATGTAGGGGGCGAGTTGGTCGGCGCCGAGCGCACAATTCAACCCGATCGCGAACAGCGGCGCATGCGACATCGAGATGAGGAATGCTTCGGCCGTTTGCCCGCTCAGCGTGCGGCCCGAAGCGTCGGTGATGGTGCCAGAAATCAACAGCGGCAGCCGGATGCCGAGCGCGTCGAAGGCTTCTTCTGCGGCGAACAGCGCGGCCTTTGCGTTGAGCGTGTCGAAGACGGTTTCGATGAGGATTGCGTCGGCTCCGCCGACGGCCAAACCGAGGATCTGGGTGCGGTAGGCGTCCCGCAACGCATTGAACGTGACGCTGCGGTGGGCCGGACGATTCACATCCGGCGAGAGCGACGCGGTCCGGTTCGTCGGCCCGACCGCGCCGGCGACGAACCGCCCGGGAAAGGCCTCCGTGGCCTCGCGGGCCAGCTGCGCCGCCGCCACGTTCATCGCAAACGCCTCATCCTCCAGCCCGTAGTCCGACTGCGCAATCGACGTGGCGCCGAAGGTGTTCGTTTCGATGAGGTCGGCCCCGGCAGCGAGGTAGGCCGTATGCACGTCGCGGACGGCGTCCGGTTGGGTCAGCACGAGGAGGTCGTTGTTCCCCTTGAGCGGGCTGGGGTGGTCGGCGAAGCGCGGGCCGCGGAAGTCCTCTTCGCTGAAGCGATGGCGCTGCAGCATCGTGCCCATCGCTCCGTCGAGGATGAGGATGCGTTCTGCGGCCGCGGCTTCGAGCGCGGCGGTGCGGACCGGGATTTCCTGAAGCCGTTCAGGGGAGAGCAGGGGTGCAGTCATGGATGCGGTTGCGCTCGCTCGAGACGGCGTGCACGCGGCACCCGCTTGCTCATCTTTCCCGCGGCCGTGCCGGGGTAGGATGTGGCACCCGGCCTCATTCCCGGGTTGCCAAGACATCGCAGGGCCTGATCCCTCCGTCTTTCGCGATAAGCGATGCAAAGATATGGAGTATTTTTGGCCACCTTTAAGGTTCTTCCCATGA
>CAMCYM010000043.1 GCA_945883885.1 Chryseobacterium gleum | reverse complement strand
AGCACGAAGAACACCATCCTGAAGGCCTACGACGGTCGTTTCAAGGACATCTTCGAGGAAGTGTACACGAACGAGTTCAAGGCACAGTACGAAGCAGCCGGAATCACCTATGAGCATCGATTGATCGATGACATGGTGGCGTCGGTGCTGAAGTGGAATGGAGGATTTGTGTGGGCGTGCAAGAACTACGACGGGGACGTGCAGTCCGATACTGTGGCCCAAGGGTTTGGGTCACTGGGCCTGATGACTTCGGTGCTCGTAACGCCCGATGGCGGGACGATGGAAGCGGAGGCGGCGCATGGGACCGTCACGCGCCACTACCGCGAGCACATGAAGGGCCGCAAGACCTCCACAAACCCGATTGCCTCCATTTTTGCGTGGACACGTGGTTTGGATTTCCGCGGCAAGCTCGATGGCAATGAACCGCTGCGCCATTTCGCTGCGACGCTGGAACAGGTGTGCATCGACGTGGTCGAAGGCGGAAGGATGACCAAGGACCTCGCGGTGCTCATCCATGGTGATGCTACGACGGAGGCGCACTGGTTGACCACGGAGGATTTCCTCGAGGCCATCCGGGCAGAGCTCGAAGGGCGGCTGGCCTGAACTGAGCGAGGTCAGTTGGGAGTTTCGCGAAGTCCGATACCTTCGCGGGCATGAAGCATTTCTTTCGGTTGCTGTTAGTGCTGTGCCTATCGATGGGTGGCAACATTGTGGTGCACGCGTCGGATCTCGTAAACGGGAGTTCCGCAATCGCAGGCAGGGATTTCGCAGCGGACACCACCGGGCAGCGGATGGTGATTACTACGAATTTCAATCAATCGTATGTGGGCCTGATCATCAGCGACGATGGCCGCGAAGTCCTCATTGAAACCGAAGACCGGGGCAAGATTTACATCTCGAAAGCGAACATTCTTTCCATCAAGCCGGCTGGTTCGAACGAGGTGGTAATGGGTGAATACGTCGGCGAAGGCGCATTCACCACGCGGTATGCTTTTACTACGAATGCCCTTCCGGTGAAACGCGGTGACAACTACGCCATGTTGAACCTGTATGGGCCGGAGGTGCACTTCGCCATATCCGACAACACCAGCCTCGGGGTGATGAGCACGTGGCTGGGCAGCCCCATGGCGCTTGCGATCAAGCGCAGCTTTGCAACGGACAACCCGATGCTCAATTTCTCCGCAGGCGCCTTGCTGGGGACCAGCGGTTACTTGAACAACTTCGAAGGAGGCGGAGGGTTGTACTTCGCAAATGCCACCTATGGGAACCGCAAGCACAATCTCACGGTGGCAGCGGGCTACGCCCACGTGAGCCCGGGGACGGTTGACATGACGTTGGCTGCACCTGGTGTGTATGTCGACAACTCAAGTTATTTTGATTCGTACAACCTACCAGGAGCGTATACGAAACAGCAAAAAGTAGTCACCCGCGGTCCGCTGCTCTCTATCGGAGCGGTGACCAAGGTGGGGCCGAAGGCGAGCCTCGTCTTCGATTCGATGTGGGGCATGTTCAAGTCGAACCGGCCGTACAACGAGGCGACTACGGTGACGCTGCAGGAGCCGAACTGGAACATCGGATTCCCGGGGCTGTACGAGCATACGGTGACCCTCCAGGAAGGGGATTCCGAGCCGGTGTTCATGTTCTTCTTGATGCCCGGATTCCGGGTTGAACGCACCCCGAACAAGTCCTTCCAGTTCAACCTGGCGGGGGTCAGCTTTAGCCTCGACCGTGAACGGGTGTCCTTCCCGTTCCCGATGTGCACGTGGTTTTACGGCTTCTGACCGGCAGGGATCTGCTGGCTGAGGCAGTGGAGGGTGCCGAAGCCCCAAATCAAATCCGTCGCACCGATGCCGATGACTTCGCGGTCGGGAAAGCACGCTGCTAACACGGACAGTGCAGTGCGGTCGCGGGCGTCGTTGAAGGTGGGGACGAGGACGGCGCCGTTGAGGATGAGGAAGTTCGCGTAGCTCGCAGGAAGCCGGAGGCCCTCGAAGTCCAGTCGGCGGGGCATCGGCAGTTCGACGATGTCGAGCGGGCGGCCGTCGGCAAGGCGGGCGGCGCGGAGCCGGGCGAGGTTGTCGGCGAGCGGGGCGTGGTTCACATCGCGGGAATCGGGTTCGACGGCCGCGATGACCGTCGTGGGGTTCACGAAGCGGGCGATGTCGTCGATGTGGCCGTGGGTGTCGTCGCCGGCGATGCCGTGCCCGAGCCAAACCGTAGACGTGATGCCGAGTTCTTCGGCGAACACCGCCTCGTAGTCGTCGCGGGTGAAGCCCGGGTTGCGGGTTTGGACGGTGGGGTCGAGGAGGCATTCCTCGGTCGTGAGCAAGGTGCCGCAGCCGTTGACATCGATGGCGCCACCTTCGAGGACGACCGGGCGGCCGTTGCGGAACACAGGCCGGAGGGGGAGGCCGAGGGCTGCGGCGACCGTGGCGGGGACGCGGCGGTCGAGGCGGTGGTTCGGGTATTTGGCCCACCCGTTGAAACCGAATTGCAGGGCCTCGCGCCCGCCGTCGGCCGCCTCCACGACGATCGGACCGGCATCGCGCATCCACGCACGGTTCGTCCGCAACGGAATGAACGACACCCGGTCCATCGCGCAGTGGGCGCGCTCGAGCAGCCCTTCGACCCGCGAGCGGTGGGCGGTGTCGGCCACCATCAGGTAGACGTGCTGCTGGGCCGCAGCTTTGCGGATGAACTCGACGAAGGCCCACTGCACCGCGCCGAACTTGCCCGGCCAGTCGCGGCCCTCGTGCGGAAAACACAGGAGCACCCCGTCCTGGGGCTCCCACTCGGCGGGCATGCGGCGGCCGGCCGTCATGGCAGCAGCGCGCGCGAGGTGATGCCACCGTACGCGTCGATGCGCCGGTCGCGCAGGAACGGCCAGTTTTGGCGGACCGTTTCGATCAGGGCGGTGTCGATGCGGGCGATGAGGAGGTCTTCGGCGTCGTGGGGGGCTTGGGCCAGGATTTCTCCCTGCGGGCCGGCGATGAACGACCCGCCCCAAAACTCAATCCCGAGCGTCCCCTCGGCGTACTGCTCGAGGCCGACGCGGTTTGCTGCGGCGACGAAGACGCCGTTCGCTACGGCGTGGCCCTGCATGGACCGCATCCAGGCGCCGTGCTGCAGCGCGCCATAGCGCTCCTTCTCCGCAGGGTGCCACCCGATGGCCGTGGGGTAGAGGAGGACCTCGGCGCCGCCGAGCGCGGTGAGGCGGGCGGCTTCGGGGTACCACTGGTCCCAGCAGATGAGCGGGCCGAGCAGGCCTTTCGCGGTGGGGACCGTCATGAACCCGAGGTCGCCGGGCGTGAAGTAGTACTTCTCGTAGAACTGCGGATCGTCTGGGATGTGCATCTTCCGGTACAGCCCCGCCCGCGAGCCGTCGGCGTCGATCAGGAGGGCGCTGTTGTGGTAGACGCCCGGCATGCGCTTCTCGAAGAACGGCACGACGATGACCACGCCGAGCGAGCGCGCCAGCGCGGAGAAGGCGGCAAACGACGGTCCGTCCGCGGGTTCGGCGCGGGCGAACTGGGCCGTGTCCTCGGTTTGGCAGAAATACGGCCCGCCGAAAAGCTCGGGCAGGCACACCACTTCCGCACCGCGCCCGGCCGCCTCGCGCGTGGCGTCGAGGCATTTGGCAAGGTTGCGCTCATACGTTCCATTGAGCTCGAGCTGAACGACCGCGAGGGTAAACGACATGCCTTGAAAATTTCGCTGCAAACCTAATCTGAACTCCCGGCTCCCCCGTCGGGAAAAAAGGCGTCCACGAAGTTGAGCAAATACAGCCGCTCGCGGGCGCGCGTGAACGCGGTATACATCCACCGGTGCAGCTCGACATTCAGGTGTTCCTCAGTCAAGTAGCCCTGGTCCACCACGACGGCCGGCCACTGGCCGCCTTGCGCCTTGTGGCAGGTCAGGGCCCACGCGAACTTCACTTGGAGCGCCTGGTAGCAGGGGTCCGCGAGCACCGCCTTGTGGATGCGGCGCCGATCGCCGAGTTCGACGTAGTCCTCCGCCACCGCTTCGTAGAGCGCGCGAAGCTCGGCAGACGGCAACGACGGAGCGTCGGTGTGCAGGACGCTCAGGTGCAGCAACGCGGTAAAGGGCGCGTGCGGCGGCGCATCGAGCAGCCGGAGCTCAGCCTCGGCGAACGGGGCGCCATAGCGTTCGAAGCGGCGGACGATGCGCAGCACTTCGACGGCATCGCCGTTCGCAATCAGCGGGTTGACGAAATCCGGCCGGTCCGCCAGCCAGTGGTAGTTGTTGCGCACCACCATCAGCCGGTCGCCCGCGTCGAGGTCCTCCTCGCGGCCCAGGATGCGCGTGCGGATGGAGGCGTTGAAGAGGTTCGCCCGCTTGTTCGACCGGGTGATCACCGCCACGCCCTCCTCACCGTAGCGTCCGTACAGGTCCTCGAGCACCTCTTGCATCTCGCCGCCGGCCAAACGCAGCACCTCCGCCCCCTCCCGGAGCGCCGGAAATCCCTGCTCCCGCGCGTCGATGCGGAGCCGAAGCCCGTGCGCATTCGCGAGGATGGCGCTGTCCAACTCTTGGCGCACCACGTCCGTCAGCCGGATGCCGGCCACGGTGAGGTGGAACTCCCGGCGCAGCTCTTCCTCGTCCAGGGCCGGACTCCGGTCCGTGCCCACCGGCGGCAACTGTGCGTCGTCCCCGATCAGCACCAGCCGGCAGTCCTCCCCGTTGAACACGTACTCCATCAGGTCGTCCAGCAAACTCCGGTATCCGAACCCGTCCTCGTCCGCCCGCACCCCGTTCGATTCCCCGATCATCGACGCCTCGTCCACGAGGAACACCGCACCCTTCCACGGATTCGGCGCGAGGCCGTAGGCCACAGAACCGTCGCGCCCGCGCGATGCACAGTAGAGCTGCCGGTGGATCGTCGAAGCTGCGACGCCGGCGTACTGCTGCATCACCTTCGCCGCGCGGCCGGTGGGCGCGAGCAGGACCGTCGGCGTGCCGTTCTCTGCCAAAACCCGAACGACCGCCCCCACCGAAGTCGTCTTCCCGGTCCCCGCATACCCGCGGAGCAGGAGCGTACACCGGGGCTGTCGGCTCACATAAAACCGCGCAAAGGCCCGAATAAACAGCTCCTGACCGGGCGTCGGTACGTGCGGAAAGGCGCTGCGCAACTGGGCTTCAAAATCCATCGCTGCAAGGTAGTTCGGGAGTTGGGACGCATTCCGGAATGCCGTAGATTCGCGGCGAATTCGATTCCGACCGGCATGAAATCTAATTTTGTCCTTGAGGCCCAGCGGCACGTATTGGCCGTGTTGTTGCTGTTGGCAGGCTATGCGTTCTTGAACCACTATTTTTCTGTGGATGAAATCGAGAAGCAGCCGGATGACATGCTCTATGCAGGAATTGCCCTCGTGGCTACCGGGATTTTGAGCATTCCAGCCGTGTTGAACTTGTTGAATGTTTGGGCCTATCGGGCGCTTTTGCTGGTGGGGTTGGTCGCCGCAGGATGGCTGTCCTATGGGGTCTTCTTCAGCATCGACGAAGAGGTGCAGTTCATGGAAACCAAGGCCCGGGTGGATGCAGAAACCATTCAGCGGCTCAAGGACATCCGGGACATGGAAGCGGCCTATCGAGCGGTGCGCGGCAAGTACACGACAGACGTGGACAGCTTGCTGGCATTCATCCAGGAGGAGAATCTTCCCGTAGCATTCAACATGGGCTCATTCCATGATACCCTCCCCGAAGTGGCCAGCAGGAAGGCGGGGTATGTGCTCAAGCGCTCGGACGTGGCGCGGGTAGGTGCAAAGTTGGGCTACACCGAGGAGCAGTTTCTCGACATGATTTCGATGGACAAGGTGGTGTACAAGGTCCGCGACAACGTCTTCACCAGCTACTTTGCTGAAAACCTTACTCCGGAGAAGCGTCAAGAGAAGCGCCTGCCGCTGGTTTCCTTGGATTCCTTGTGGTTCAACCCGTTGACAGGTGAACGGTTCATCCTGAAAACGGGCACAATCGAAACCGGCGGGGTGACGCAGCCTACGGTGTTGTGCCAGGATCCGACGCCGTTCGGTCGTGAAGGCATCAAGAAGGACACTTTGCGCTTCGGCTCCCTTACCGAGTCGCACACGGATGGCAACTGGCGGAACAACTGACGCCCGGACCCGACTGGCCTTCCAGTGGGACGGCCAGCGGATTCAGTGGGTGCTGGGAACCGGCCGAACGCTGACAAAGGCGGGAGAGGAGCCGGCGCACGGGGTGGAGCAGTTTGTCCAAGCGTGCAAAGACCTAAAGAACAGGGGGCTCCAAGGAGAAGTGGTGGTATGGGGGCTGCGGCATCCTGATTTTGCATTGTTGCCGGGTTCCGCAAGTGGCGGGGCCATGGGTGCTTGGAAGCTGCTGTACGGCGAAGTGCCTGGCGGATCCACGGTGCGGTCTTTCGTGGTCGATGGGCCGGAAGGCACGTGGGTGATGGCGGAGGCGCACAAAGAAGCGATTGCACAGGCCGTGGTGGACGTTTGGCCACAGGCCAGGCTCGAAAGCCCGACATTGCGCTTCATCGAGGCAGCAGGTCGGCAGGAGTGGGGCCACAGCGAATCGGTGCTGTACCTGGACGTGGCCCAAGGCCGTGCCCTCGGAGTGCGGTTTGACCGCGGTGGATTGAAGTGGGCCATGCCCGTGCAGGACATCGCCGGGGAAGGGCTGCTGTATGCTGCCGTCAATGCGATGCACCGCGACGGGGTAGCGCCGGGGGAGGTGGAGGTGGTGTGGAGCGGTGAGGTGGTGCGGGACGATGCGCTGTGGACGGCATTCCTGCAGTTTTTTCCGCGGACAGGGATGCTCACGGCATTCCATCCGATCGAGTGGGGGCCGGAAGGATTACGCGAGCAGCGGTGGGCCGGTGTGGCGAATTTGTGGGCATGCGCATAACGGGAGGCGCCTTGCGCGGCCGGCGTTTGCCGGAGGTGAAGGGGTTCACCGGGCGTCCTACGACGGACTTCGGGCGGGAGAGCCTGTTCAATGTGCTCGGGAACCGGGTGGACTTCGAGGAGCTTGATGTGCTGGACCTGTTCGCGGGAACGGGCATGGTGAGCATAGAGTTTGCCAGCCGTGGAGCGCGCACGGTAACGGCGGTGGAACAGGACGTACGGGCGGTGCGGGCCATGGCACAGGCGTTTGCGGCGTTCGGATGCGACACCTGCGAAGCGCTCCGCGGAGATGCCCTTGAGTTCATTCGGCGGTCGCCGGCGGCCTTCGGACTGGTGTTCGCGGATCCGCCGTACGATTTGCCGGATTTGGCCCGCCTGCCGGCCCTGGTGCGGGAATCGGCGCTTCTTCCGGACGGGGGATGGTTCGTGCTCGAACACGGAGAGCGCACGGAGGTGAGCGGCGAGGCGGGATTTATCGACTGCAGGCACTACGGCCACGTGCATTTCAGTTTCTTTGAGTACCCGGCAAAGCCGGATGCACAGCCATGAGACGCGCCCTGTACCCTGGGTCCTTTGACCCCGTGACGCTCGGCCACGTGAACATCCTCACGCGGGCCCTGCCTCTGTTCGACGAAATCGTGCTCGCCGTGGGGCGACACCACGAGAAGTCGGCCATGTTTCCGCTCGAGACCCGCCTCGCTTGGCTGCGTGCGGTGGCCGATGAGATGCCCGGCGTCCGCGTGGAGGCGTACGAGGGCTTGACCCGGGATTTTGCGGTGAAGTGCGGCGCGGGTTTCCTGTTGCGAGGCATCCGCAATGGAGGCGATTTTGAATACGAGCGCACGATTGCCCAAACACACCGCAAGCTCATTCCCAGCGTCGAAACGGTGGTGTTGTTGACGGATCCGGAATTTGCGCACATCCAAAGCACGGTCGTGCGCGACCTCATGCGCAACGGCGGCGATGTGTCTGGGTTCGTTCCGGCGGTCGTCTTGCACGGCGCATGAGCATGCGGTTTTTTTTCAGGGGGGTCCTCGCCGCGGCGGTTTACATCGCATCGCTAGACAGCGCGTGCGCTTCGGTGGCGGATACCCTGCGTGGGCGGTTGATCGGTTTCCAAAGGGGGGCGGTGCCGGCGGTGGTGCACGTGTTTGAGGTCACGGAGCCGGCGGCGGGGCGAGAGGTTTGGCGGGAGGTGCTGGTGGTCGGGGATTCGGGGAAGTTCGAAATGGCGCTGCGGTCGGTGCGGACGGAGTTTTTAGTCTTCGAGTGCCCGCCGTTCCGTTGGCAGGTGCTGGTGCAGCCCTTCGAGACGGCGGAACTGGAGCTGCGGCATCCGCGTCCGGGGCCCTTGCGCCTCCAAGGGGTGCCGGGAGTGGTGCGCTGGAACGGCCCCCATCCGTCGGCGGCACTGGATACGCTGGCGCTCGTGCAGGCCCTGCTCGAGGCGGAAGGCGCGCAGGAGCTGCTGCTGCTCTCAGGCGGCGTGGCAGGGGGAAGGTCTCTGCTCGATGCGCGCCGGCTGGATTCGTTGCAGGCTGTGTTTCGGACGGCTCTGGCGCGGGCACGAGCTGATCTGGCCGGGGCGGCACCGGAGTTTCTCGATCTCGCGGCGGCGTCTGAGGCACGCTGGAGCCGGACGTGGTCGGTGGGGGGGAAGCGCGCGGGGTCGGTGCCGCCGGATGCGGCGGGGCGGACTGGGACAGAATTGCTCCGATCGCCGGGGTACATCGCCTGGATGCGCGAAGCATGGGGCCGGTGGTGGAAGGATGCACAGCTCGACGCCGCGGGATTGCGCACCGCAGTGGCCCGTTTGCCTGCCGATTCCCTCTCGGCGCTCGGGGCGGCGATGGGCATGCCCGACGGAAACCCGTGGCAGTGGGGCGGCGCATGGCTGGTGCGGGGCATCGAAGATCCGGGTGCAGCGGTGGACGAAGCGTTCGAGCGGTTCACCTTCCCGGAAGAACTCGAACGGGCGTACCGGGCGTTGCGGGAGGAGCGCACCGCTCTCGCCTCCCTGGAGGGTGTTCAGTGGATGACCACGGGCGATGAAGTAGAGGTGGCGGCCGAGGCGTGTGGACGAGGTTGGACCGTGCTGCTGATGGTCCGCTACGGATCCTCGACGGCGGAGCGGGAGCGGGAATTGCTCGCACAGCTCCGCGACGGGTTCGAACGCCGCGACGTGCAGTTTATCGTCGGTTCACTGGACATCCGCGAAGTGGACTGGGACCGCACCGTGCAGGCCCGGCGTCCGAAGGAGCGGCTGGTGTGGCTCGGGAACGATCCGCGCTCCTTGCGAGCGCTCCGCATCTCAGCCGTGCCCCAAGTGGTGGTGGTGGGGCCGGACGGGCGGGTCGAACCCGCGTGCAGCATTCTGCCCAGTGCGGGCCTGGAAGGCTGTTTGGCACGGCTGCCGCGGTGAGGCTCAGAAGTCGTCGAGCGAACCGTGCGCGGCAGCCGCTGCACGGTCCAGAATCTTGTGCAAACTCGAGTACGTCGAGGCGAGCAGGAAATCCGGGAGCGGCCGAGCAAACCACCGCACCACGCTGATGCCCTCCTCGGTCTGCGGCGCGCCGGCGGTGTCGCGGCCTGCATGCAGTGCCCGGAACCAAAATGTCGTTTTCAGGCTCGCCCGCCCACCCATCTCGAAGGTGTGGTAGGTGGGGCCCAGCAACTCCCCGAGGGTCAAATCCCGGATGCCGGTTTCTTCGTTGACCTCCCGCAGGGCAGCAGCTTCGATGGCTTCGCCCGGTTCCACTTTTCCCTTCGGCAGGTCCCAGCGCCCGTTGCGCTCCATCCAGAGCACATGCCCGTCCTCATTTTCCA
>CAMCYM010000042.1 GCA_945883885.1 Chryseobacterium gleum | reverse complement strand
AGGGCGCGAGGCTCGTGAGTACGAACAACGTGGAAGAAAACAGGTCCGCATCGAGGTGAATCACTTTCCGACGCGATGTCTTCAAGCTGTACGTGGCAAGAAACGGCTGCATCGAATCCTGGAACAATCCCGCGACAAACTCCGCACGGGCATCGTTTACCTCGGGGACGCCCGCAGCCATGTCCCCTTTGCTGAACGTGCCCCAATCTTCCGGCAAGCCCTCGAAGGTGTCAAACCCGAAGAACCGGCTGTCCGGATGCGGACAATGCTCGAGCCACCAACGAAACGACGTGCCTCCACACACCCCAAACTCCAGATCGTCGATGGGTTCTTGGGCCAACCCGAGGTGGTCAATGGTAGTTTGGTACAGCGACAGCCGCTTTGCATACTGCCGTTTGAAGACGAAAAAATCATTGATCAACAATCCCTTGGGCACGCGGCTAATCCAACGGGTAAGTGCCAAAACATTGGTTACAAGCAGCGCTGGGCGCCGCAGCCAGCCCAAAAAAAGATGGGGTCTGGCGACCAACACCAACCCTTTGATTGCCCCGTTGATACGAATCAGTGTGCTCTGCATGACTTCTCAAATTCGATAAACCTCAACCTCAACCCCAACCTCAATCTCAATCTCATCCCTCATCCCTCATCCCTCAACCTCAATCTCAATCTCAACCTCCAAACTCCTCCACCCCCGCCTTCACGCACGCCACGGCTTCCTCGATGCGAGGGACTTCCAACACATACGCGAGCCGAACTTCCTGCATGCCCGCGCCAGGAGTGGCGTAAAATCCCGAATTCGGAGCCATCATGACAGTCGTTCCGTCCAAATCAAAGGACTCCAGCATCCACCGGCAGAAATCGTCCGCACTGGGAATGGGAAGCCGGGCCACGGCGTAGAAGGCGCCGCCGGGGCGGGGGCAGAGGACGCCGTCGATGGCGGAAAGCCCGTCGACGAGGGCATCGCGGCGGCGGCGGTATTCGGTGCGAACCGCCTCGAAGTAGTCCGGAGAGGTGCGGAGAGCGGCTTCGGAGGCGATTTGGCCAAGCGTCGGTGGGCTGAGGCGGGCCATCGCCATTTTCATGGCCGCCCGGCGCAGTTCGGCGTTGCGTGTCAGCAAAGCGCCGACGCGCGCGCCGCACATGCTGTAGCGCTTCGAAACACTGTCAATGACCACCGCATGGGCCTCGAGGGCGGGCAGCGAAAGCACACTTTGCGGCATGACCCCGTCGTAGGTGAACTCGCGATAGACCTCATCTGCAATGAGATACAAGTCGTGTTTGCGGACCAAATCTGCCAACGCCGCGAGCTCTGCCGGCCCGTACACCGTGCCTGTGGGATTGCCCGGATTGCAAATGAGGATCGCGCGGGTTCGCGGCGTAATCGCCTGCTCGAAGGCCGCCATGGACGGCAATGCGAAACCGTCCTCGATGGACGCTTGGACCGGCACGACCTGAACTCCGGCCCACTGGGCGAAACTGGCGTAATTCGCATAGAACGGCTCCGGCACCACCACTTCGTCGCCCGGATTGAAGCCGCAAAGGAAGACGAAGTGCAGCGCCTCGCTGCCGCCCGTCGTTACGAGGATGTCGCTCGGAACGAGCTCCACCCCCACCGAAGCGTAATACGTCGCCAGCCCCTCGCGGTACGATGCGTACCCCTCGCTGGGGCTGTATTCCAGCACCTTCCGGTCGAGGTTCCGCACCGCATCCAAGGCCACGTCGGGCGAGGCGATGTCGGGTTGGCCGATGTTGAGGTGGATGACCTGTTTCCCGGCGGCTTTTGCGGCGTTCGCAAAGGGTGCGAGTTTGCGAATGGGACTGTCGGGCAGATTCAGCCCTTTCTCAGAAATGCGCGGCATGGCCGAAAGGTAGCGCGCCCGCCTGCAACTGCCGAACGCTCCCATAGGACGGCTTGCCGTCCGTCACGTGAGCGCTCGTCCCATCACCCGATGCGCGCCGATGGGGGGGATTTGGAACTCCTCGCTTAGGAAAGCAATCCCCAGACGCTCGTAAAACCCGTAAGCGACCCGGCGGGCATCGAACCACAGGTACGTCGCGCCCCGCGCCGCGGCTTCCGCAGACGCTCGCTCGACCAGCGCACGTCCCACCCCCGTGCCCCGCACATCGGGCAGCGTTGCCATGGCGCGGAGCCGGTACGGGTGCGCTCCAGCCGGCACCGCATTCGGAAATCGCTGAGGGGCTTGTTCGAGCAGGGTGCACACGCCGACCAGCCGCCCGTCGGGCAGGTAGGCACCGAGGTGCAGTGCATGGGGGGCTTCGTCCTCAGGCAACGTACATGCTACCACATCCCCCCGGTGGGGCCACAGCACTTCGAACCGCACAGGACGCGTGGCGACCGCAGGAATGGCGTGAATTTCCATCGGGAAGTCAGAAAATCAGGTGTCGAAGAAGGCGTCGAGGTCGCGCCGGTCGCGCTTCGTGGGGCGACCGACCGGGCGCAGGAGGTCCTGCTGAGCGGCGCGGATGGCTTCGAGCTTTGCACGCTCAGCTTCCGGGGTGATGTCGCGCGCGAATTGGGGCACCAAGGCCGCAGACACCCGCGACTTCGGAAACTCGACCACCTCCCACTCGAAATGCACCGCTCCCATGCGGATGCGGATCTTCTCTCCCCCCCGCAACTCCACGGCCGGCTTCACCGCACGGTCTGCAATGAAGACCTTGCCCTCACGGCAATGGTCCGTCGCAGACGTCCGGGTCTTGAAGACCCGGATGCACCAAAGGAATTTGTCCACCCGCATCGCGCGAAGGTACCCTCAGAGCTCGATGATCAGCCCGAGGGACGGAAGGACTTGGCCCGCGCTGGAGTCGAACGTGCGCGCGTCGTAATAGCCGGGCGTCGCGGTCGAGGGCAGCGGCGTACCGGTCACCGGGTCGCGCACCACATCGGTCGTGGCGGGCGCAGGCACCGCTGCTCCGGTGGCGTTCACCAGTTCAAGGAACACGTCGAGCGACCACGCGGGGAAGAACCACTTCTTGTCGACGCGGATGTCGAGCTGGTGGAATGCGCCGTTGCGGCCTGTATTGAGGCGGCTGTAGTCGGGCAGCGGGCGTCCGTACACATCCCAGGACGCGATGGACAGCGAGGCCGGATCGATGGGCGTAAATGGCAGGCCGCCGCTGGCCAAAAGCCGCGCGCCCACCTCCCAGCCTCCCTCGAACTTCTTCCCCCCCGTCACACTCACGATGTGCCGGTTGTCCCAGCTGCTCGCGGTGTACGCTGCTCCTGCTGAGGAGGCGTACTCGCTGCGGACGAAGGTGTAGGCCAGCAGGCCATAGAATCCTTTGTTCAACCGCTGCTGCAGCAAGAACTCCGCGCCGTACGAGCGCCCCACGCCCCCGAAGTCCACAGCTTCGTTGCCCACCACGCCGAAGTCCGCGCCCAAATTCGCGAGCGCCACGCCCGTGCTCCGGCTCACCGCCGCGTGGCGGTAGCCCTTGTAAAACCCTTCGGCCGATGCAACCAGGTTGCGGCTGCCTCCGTCCCACTTGATGCCGGCCACGGCTTGCCCGTTCGAGAGGTACCGCGTCGCATCGGTGGCGTTCACCCGCAGTCCCGCAGCATCCGCAAACCCCAGCACGGTGTACGCGGGGAGTTGGTGGTAGATCCCGACGTTCGCATTCAGGGTCCAACCCGGCGCAAACGCGAAGCTCGCAGACGCCCGGGGCGATGCAGCCCGCAACGGATTGCGCAGCCCTGCGGCTGCACTCGATCCGTCCATCCGGAGGCCGGCGCTCAAGGTCAACCGCTCCGCAGCCACCCGACGCGACGCTTGGGCGAAGGCCCCGTACTTGTGTGCCTTGAATCCGATGGCAAACTGGACGGTGTCGATTCCTTGGGAAGCCGGGTTGAAGCGCTGATCGAACGTCTCGTTCTCGTACTTCACATATTCGTAGGCCGCACCCCATGTGGCTTCGATGCCCGAATCGAACGTTCGCCGCCGCTCCGCACGGAATTTGTTTTCGATTTCGCGGCTGAGGTAGTCCCGGATCAACGGCAGCGCCGTGTCGTTGTCGACGTGTTTGAAGGCCCGGTTGTTCAGCATGTTGCGGCTGGCCACGAAGGTCCAGCGCCCGTCTTCCATGTAGCGGTCCCATTTGGCCCCCTGCGTGTAATTCCACTGCGTCTGCACATCGAGGAAGCCCAAGATGGCCACGCGCTCGAGGTAGTCGTCCGCAGCGGTATCTGCCGCCAAATCAAGGTTCAACTCGAAATCGTCGAGGGCACCCAGCCCCAGCACGGTCACCACGTTCCGGTCGTCCGGACGCCACGTCCACTTGTATTGGTAGTCGTTGTAAATCGGCAGGAAGGGCAATCCGAGGGCTTCGAAGACGAGCTGCAGGTAGCTGCGGCGAACACTGGCGATCAGGGAGGAACGCTCCCCCGTCGGACCTTCGAGCGTCAACCCGAGGTCACTCGTGCCCACGACGAGGTTCGCCGTCCATTCGTCGCGTCGGGCCTCCTTGAACCCAAACTCCATGACGGAACTCAGTGCGTTGCCGCGTGCCGCCGGGAAGGCGCCCGCGTAGAAATCGACGTTCTCCACGAGGTCCACGTTGATCATGCCCACCGGTCCGCCGCTCGCGCCTTGGGTGGCGAAGTGGTTGATGTTCGGGATTTCAATGCCGTCGATGTAGAACCGGTTTTCGTTCGGCGCGCCGCCGCGGATGACGATGTCATTGCGGAAACTCGGGATGGCGGCCACACCGGGGAGGGTCCGGATGGCACGGCTGATGTCACGGCCGCCGCCGGGGTTCCGCTTGATTTCGTTCGTGCCGATGCTCCGGACGCTGAGCGGCGCCTCCGCCTGGGTGGCGCGTCGGGTTTCCGTGACTTCCGCCGCCCCGATTTCGACGGCCACGGCTTTCAGCGCCACGTTGACCACGGCCGGACGGGCGGGGGTCACTTCGATCTCGAATACGGTGCGGGTCGAGTAGCCGATGAAGCTCACCGTCACGTTGCGCAGGCCGGCGGGCACGCCTTCGAGCACGAATGCGCCTTCCAAATCGGTCACCGTGCCGAGGCGGCTGTCCTGAAGCACCACCGTCGCGAATGCGATGGGCTCGTTCGTGGCTTCATCCGTAACGCGTCCGCGGATGGATCCTGTTTGGGCCGCTGCTGCGCCCGCGCAGAGGGCCAGCACCGCGGCCAAAAACACCCGTACCCGAAATTCTGCAATTCGTACCATGCGGGAGCAACACCTGCGCCCGACGAAGGTTCACCGCCTATGCAAAATCGAGGTCGAGCCGCCGCCGGAGTTCGTCCACCGCCGGATTCGCCGCCACGAAGGCCTCGTAGCGGTCCCGGTCCGTCAAGAAAACCGCCCGCTCAGGCGCATCCTGCGGCCGGACGCGCACCTCGAGCTCCAACGCCCCGTTCCGGACGCGGACGCGCAAGTGCGCGCACAGGGCTGCGCGGAAGTCGGCGATTTGGGACAGCTGCACTTCATTCAACCACTCGGCCGAGAGCATCGTGCCCGCAAGCTCCAGCTTCGCCGAGGCCAACGCCGCCGCCGGCCCCTGTTTCCCCTCCTCCTTCAAGCCTTCTGCGAATTCCTTCCAAGCTCGCTCGACGCTCGCCAAATCAAATGCTTCCCGTTCGACCACCTCGATTTCCGCAACTTCCGCGTTGCTTCCCTCCTGCTGCGGCCGCGCTCCCGCCAGGGATTTGGGCGCCGCAAGTCGGACGCCGGAAGCGCGGAGGGAGCCGATGGGGGGAGGTTGAGATTGAGGTTGAGGTTGAGGTTGGGGGACGAGGGATGAGGGCGGGCTTGGGGTTGAGATTGAGATTGAGGACGAAGGGGCAGGCGTGGCAGGCGCGGCGAGGGACGAGGGTGAGGGAGCAGGCGCGGGGGGCGGAGCAGGCGCGGGGGGCGGGGCAGGCGCGGGGGGCGCGGTGAGGTGGGCGGCGGGGGCCGGGTGGGCCCAGGCTCCGCCGAGGATGGGGATCAGCTCACCTTTTTTTTTTGTCCGCCCCGAGGGAGCAGATCTGCATCAGCATCAGCTCGACGAGGAGCCGCTGGTGCTGGCTGGTGCGGTAGGCCACGTCGGCCGCATTGACGTGCTCGAGGGCCCCGATGAGAAAATGCAGGTCGCAACGCGCCGCCTGCTCGCGTAGGCGGTCCTGGATGCCCTCCGGACCGTCCATCAACTTCAGCGTGGCTTCGTCCTTGCTGACGAGGACATTCCGCAGGTGGGCGCCCAGACCAGAAACGAAATGGTGCGGGTCGAAGCCGCGCGCGATGATGCGGTCGAGCAGCACCAGCGCCGGAGCCACCTCTCCCTTCAACGCATGGTCCACGAGTTCGAAGTACGTATCGTGGTTGAGGACGTTGAGGTGCTCGGCCACGGTATCGTACGTGAGCGACTTGCCGGCGAAGGCGACGAGCTGGTCAAAGATGCTCAGGGCGTCGCGCATGGCGCCGTCGGCCTTGACCGCGACGATGTGCAGCGCTGCCTCTTCCGCCGTAACCCCTTCCTTTTCAGCAATGTACTGGAGATGCTGGACGGTGTCCCTCAGCGTAATGCGGTGGAAGTCAAAAATTTGGCAACGCGAAAGGATGGTGGGGAGGATCTTGTGTTTCTCCGTCGTGGCCAAAATGAACACGGCGTGCGCCGGCGGTTCCTCGAGCGTCTTCAAAAACGCGTTGAACGCCGCCTGACTCAGCATATGCACCTCGTCGATGATGTACACCTTGTAGCTCCCGCGCTGCGGCGGAATCCGCACCTGGTCTACAATCGAGCGAATGTCCTCGACCTTGTTGTTCGAAGCCGCATCCAACTCAAAGACGTTGAACGCGTAATCCTCTCCGGGGTCGTGTGCGAACCCATTGATGGAACGTGCGAAAATGCGTGCGGTGGTCGTCTTGCCCACGCCGCGGGGCCCGCAAAAGAGGTAGGCCTGGGCGATGGTGCCCGACGCAATGGCCTGCTGCAACGTCCGCGTGATGCCCGCCTGTCCGACCACCGCGTCCCAGTCCTGGGGGCGGTACTTGCGGGCTGAAACGGTATACGCAGGGGCAGCAGTCTCCATGGTTTTGCGAATATCGGCAGGGCAGGGGTCCCGCCGCGCACCGCGTTATTCACAAACCGCGAACAAAGTCCTTGGATATCCGCCGCACCCCGCGTACTTTTGCGGCCGATTTTTCCCAAACCAGTTCCCATGAACCGTTACGAAACTGTTTTCATTATGACTCCCGTGCTGTCTGCTGAGCAGGTAGCGGAAACAGTTGAGAAGTTCCGGAGCATCCTCAAAAAGAGCGGCGCGGTCATCGTGCACGAGGATGCCTGGGGGTTGCGGAAGTTGGCCTACCCCATCCAGAAGAAGTCCACGGGCTTCTACCAGCTCCTGGAGTTCGAGGTCGACCCCACCGCCATCCTACCCTTCGAGACTGAGTTCCGTCGGGATGAGCGCATCCTGCGCTTCCTGACCACCCGGATGGACAAGCACCATCTCGCCTACGCGGAAGCCCGCCGCGGCAAGTCGCGTGCCCATTCCTCCGCGTCTGTCGAACCCACGTTGAACGCTTAATCCGATGGCCATGTCTGAGAAGAACGTCCGGTTTTTGAACCCGATCAGCATCGATACCCAGAAGGAGAAGTACTGCCGCTTCAAGGCGAAGGGATTCACGTACATCGACTACAAGGATGCCGACTTCCTCCTGATGCTCTGCAACGAGCAGGGCAAAATCCTCCCCCGCCGCATCACCGGTACGTCGCTGAAGTTTCAGCGGAAGGTGTCGCAGGCGATCAAAAAAGCACGTCACTTGGCTCTGATGCCATACGTGGCTGACAACCTCCACTGACCAGAGCCGATTTGAGCGCCATGGACATCATCCTCAAACAAGACGTCGACAACCTGGGCAGCAAGCACGACATCGTGAGCGTGCGCCCCGGGTATGCCCGGAATTTCCTGATTCCCCAGGGCATGGCAGTCGCGGCCACCACCTCCGCACGCAAAGTCGTAGCAGAGGTCATCAAGCAGCAGTCCCACAAAGCCGCAAAAGCCCTCGACCAGGCACGTGCCCTCGGCACACGCCTCGAAGGCTTGACGCTCTCCATCGGAGCAAAGGCAGGGGAAAGCGGCAAGATTTTCGGTTCGGTCAACACGATCCAAATCGCCGAAGCCCTGCAACGCGCGGGCCTCGACATCGACCGCAAGCAAATCGTCCTGGTGGACGAGCACATCAAAGAACTCGGCAACTACGAGGCGAAGGTGAAGCTTCACCGCGAAGTGACCTCCGTCGTCAAGTTCAGTGTGGTTGCGGAGTAATCTCCTTGAACCCATTTCGAAAGGGCCGCCTCCTCGGAGAGCGGCCCTTTTGTTTGGGCTGAAACCCGCCCGAAATCTGCTACCTTCCTGCCATGCGGTTTGAGCTGAAAAGCGAATTCTCTCCCACCGGCGACCAGCCCGAGGCGATCCGCCAACTCGTGGAAGGCGTGAACAATGGGCTGCCGGCTCAGGTGCTCCTTGGCGTCACCGGATCCGGGAAAACCTTCACCGTGGCGAACGTCATCGCCTCCACCCAGCGGCCCACGCTGGTGCTCAGCCACAACAAGACCCTCGCCGCTCAGCTCTACAGCGAGTTCAAGGACTTTTTTCCTGACAACCTCGTAGAGTACTTCGTCAGCTACTACGACTACTACCAGCCGGAGGCGTACATCGCCGCGACGAATACGTACATCGAGAAGGACCTGGCCATCAACGAGGAAATTGAGAAGCTCCGGCTCAGTGCGACCTCCGCGTTGCTCAGCGGCCGCCGAGACGTCATCGTGGTGGCGAGCATCAGCTGCATTTACGGCATCGGCAATCCGGTGGAGTTTCACAAGAGTGTGATTCCCATCGAAGTCGGTGCGAAGTGGGGGCGCAATGCGTTTTTGCACCGGCTCGTGAGCGCCCTGTACAGCCGGACCCGGGCCGACTTCAAACGCGGGACGTTTCGGGTGCAAGGGGATACCGTCGATGTCTTTCTGGCGCATGCCGACCATGCGGTCCGGGTGCGGTTTTGGGGGGATGAGATCGAGTCCATCGAGACCATCGACCCCGTGAGCGGATCCCGTTTGGCTGCATTCGACTCCCTGGTGATCTATCCGGCGAACCTGTTCGTCAGCAGCAAAGACACCACGGATCGAGCGGTTTGGGAAATCCAACAGGACCTCGAATTGCGCAAAGGGCAATTCAATGGGCAAGCGCGGTTCATCGAAGCGAAACGCCTCGAAGAGCGCACGTTGTACGACCTCGAGATGATCAAGGAAATCGGCTTCTGCAACGGGATCGAGAACTACAGCCGCTACTTCGACCGGCGCGAACCGGGACAGCGCCCCTTCTGCCTGCTCGACTACTTTCCGCAGGATTTCCTGCTGGTCGTGGACGAAAGCCACGTAACGGTTTCCCAAATCGGGGCGATGTACGGCGGTGACCGGTCGCGCAAGGAATCGCTCGTAGACTTCGGCTTCCGCCTCCCCTCCGCCCTCGACAACCGCCCCCTCACCTTCGATGAGTTCAACAGCATCGTGCACCAAACGCTCTATGTCAGCGCCACGCCTGCCGATTACGAGCTCGAAGCCGCCGAAGGCGTCGTGGTAGAACAGCTCATCCGCCCCACGGGACTGCTCGACCCGCCCATCGAGGTTCGGCCCTGCGCGAACCAAGTGGACGACCTCGTCGCCGAGATCCGGAAGACGGTGGCGGCCGGCGACCGCGTCCTCGTGACCACGCTGACGAAGCGGATGGCCGAAGAACTCACGAAGTACCTCGACC
>CAMCYM010000041.1 GCA_945883885.1 Chryseobacterium gleum | reverse complement strand
TCAAAGGGAAGGATCGGAATTTGGTAGGCCTTCCGCCGAAGATTTAAGTGGAAATAAAATACAATTTTCTGAATAGTTAAAGTGGAAGTGAAAAGAAAACCTGATTTGTTTTGCTGCAAGGCGACTTGCGACTTCGGCAGCAGAACGAGGCAATTCGAACGTGGAGTATGGCACTTAGCACCCACCCCTCAGATTTCTTTACAACCTCCTGAAGGGCAAGACTGCGCCCTCACTTCCCGATGCAGAAGTTCGCGAAGATGTGGTCGAGGATGTCTTCCGGATCGACTTCGCCGGTGATGGAGCCGAGGTGGTGCAGGGCGGCGCGGAGAGAGGAGGCGCACAGGTCGGTCGGCAGCCCGGTGGCGAGCCCGAGGCGCGTCGAGCGGAGTGCGTCGGCGGCGGCGGTCAGGGCCTCGTAGTGGCGGAGATTCGTGACGACGAGGGGGGAGGCCGAGGCGGTTCCTGAGTGGGCGAGCAGCAGGTCACGCAGGGCGTACAGGCCGGTGCCGTTGGCCGCGCTGAGGGCGATGGACTGCGGGGTGAGGGGAGGAGGAGTGGCGGCGTCGCTTTTGTTCCAAACCGTCACCAGCACCGCATCCGCCGCCAGCAAGGGCCGCAGGTCCGCGGCGGCGGCGGCGGCATCCACCGCGGTGTCTTCGGCGGCGGACACGACGAGCAGCACGATGCGGGCCTCGCTGGCCCGGGCCCGCGCGCGCCGGATGCCCTCGGCCTCGACCGCATCGTCGGTGGCGCGCAGGCCCGCCGTGTCGATGAACCGGAACTTGAGCCCCCCGAGGACGCAGGTGTCTTCTACCGTGTCGCGCGTCGTGCCGGGGATGTCGCTGACGATGGCGCGCTCGTCGCCGAGGAGCGCGTTGAGGAGGGTCGATTTGCCGCGGTTGGGGGCGCCGACGATGGCCACCGGGATGCCGTCCCGGATGGCGCGCCCAGCGGCGAAGGAGGCGGCCAGCGCGTCGATGCGCGCGAGGAGTTCCGCCAGGAGGGCGTCGAAGCGGGCGCGGTCCGCGAACTCCACATCTTCCTCGGCGAAGTCGAGTTCGAGTTCGAGCAGGCCGGCGAATCCGATGAGTGCGCGCCTGAGGTCGCCGAGTTCGCGGGTGAATCCGCCGCGCAGCTGTTCGAGGGCGAGCCGGTGGGCGCCGGCGTGCTCGGCGGCGATGAGGTCGCCTACGGCCTCGGCTTGGGTCAGGTCGATGCGGCCGGCGAGGAAGGCGCGCAGCGTGAATTCGCCCGGGCCGGCGAGGCGGCAGCCCGCCGCGAGCAGGGCGCGGACGGCTTCTTCTTGGACGAAGGGCGAACCGTGGACGGAAAGTTCCACCGTGTCTTCGCCGGTGTAGGACCGGGGACCGCGGAACGGAACCGCCACGCATTCGTCGAGCAGCGAACCGTCGGCGGCGTGCAGCGCGCCCAGCACCGCCGTGTGGCTGGGGCGTTCTGCAAGGTGCGGCCGGAAGACCCGCCCTGCGATGGCCAAGGCGTCCGGACCGGAAATCCGGATGACTGCAATCCCTCCGCGTCCGGGCGGTGTGGACAGGGCGCAGACCGTGGCG
The DNA here is from genome assembly GCA_945883885.1 of Chryseobacterium gleum. GTDB lineage: Bacteria > Bacteroidota > Bacteroidia > Flavobacteriales_D > Sanyastnellaceae > CAMCYM01. Next base: position 8,285 of record CAMCYM010000041.1, on the reverse strand, counting down.
CCGTCGAGGAGGTGGGATAGGGCGTGCATGGGGCAAATTTGGCCTAAATTCGCGCCGAAATTCAGTCCCCATGAGCGTTCTCGTCAACCGCAACTCGAAGGTCATTGTGCAGGGTTTTACCGGCAGTGAAGGCACGTTTCATGCGAGCCAAATGATTGAATACGGCACGCAGGTGGTCGGAGGCGTCACGCCAGGCAAGGGCGGCACCACCCACCTCGACCGTCCGGTTTTCGACACGGTCTCCCAAGCTGTTGCGGCCACAGGCGCTGACGTGAGCATCCTCTTCGTGCCGCCGGCCTTCGCCGCAGATGCCATCATGGAGGCAGCCGATGCGGGCATCAAGGTCATCGTTGCCATCACGGAGGGCATCCCCGTTGCGGACATGGTGCGCGCGAAACCCTACGCCATCGCGCGCGGAGCCACGCTCATCGGCCCGAACTGTCCGGGCATCATGACGGCGGGCGAGGCGAAGGTGGGCATCATGCCGGGCTTCATCTTCACGCCGGGCCGCATCGGAATCGTCTCGAAATCAGGCACCTTGACCTATGAGGCGGTCGATCAGGTCACGAAGGCAGGCATGGGCCAAAGCACCGCCATCGGCATCGGCGGCGACCCCATCATCGGCACCACCACGCTCGAAGCGGTCCAGCTCCTCATGGCCGATCCCGACACCGACGGCATCATCATGATCGGCGAAATCGGCGGCGACCTCGAAGTCAAAGCCGCCCGCTGGATCAAGGAACACGGCACGAAGCCGGTCGTCGGCTTCATCGCCGGTGTGACCGCTCCCAAAGGCCGTACCATGGGCCACGCCGGAGCCATCGTCAGTGGCGAAGAGGAATCAGCCGAAGCGAAGAAGCGCGTCATGCGCGAGTGCGGCATCCACGTCGTCGACTCCCCCGCCGACCTCGGTGCAGCCATGGCTGCGCTGTTGGGCGTGGCGGTGTGAGGCGCGGCCGGCGCCGCTGCGCGGCGAAGGGATGAGCAAACAGGGATGAGGGTAAGGCGCCGCTGCGCGGCGAGAGGTTGAGGTTGAGGCGCCGCTGCGCGGCGAGAGGTTGAGGCGCTGCTGCGCAGCGAAGGATTGGGGCCGATGCGCTGCCTCTACAGGAATGAGCCGCCCCAGCTTGTACAAAGCGCTGGGCCCGGGTGCGCATCCCCAGTTTGCAACGATTTTGCAGGTGTTGCACGCGTTGGGCCTCCAAGTCACCTTGTCGCCGAAGCCCACTCCCTAACGGCCTCGTCACGCATAACCCCTGCCTGTCCCCTCAATCCCAACCTCAATCTCAATCTCTCACCTCTTCTTCAGCTTCAGCTCCGTAAAGTCGAAGTCCGGGTTTTCGACCACGATTTCCATGCGGTCGACGGCACCGGTGGCGTCAAGGGAGAAGGTGACCAGGCCCGGAGGGAGCATTTGTTGGGTGCCCCAAAATAGCCGAAACGTGTCGAAGTGGTAGGGCTCGAGGTGGCCGTGGAAGAGGGCCGTGCGGGCAAATCGGAAGGTCAGTTTCCCGTCGGTTTCCTCGAGGACGACGTCGCCGTAGCCGGGGTCGGTGTAGGTGCCGGCATAGCCCGTGAGAGGCAACGAAGGCGGGGCGTCGGGGACGCGGTTAGCTTGGATTGCGGCTTCGACGGCCTGCTTTTCCTCGGGTTCCTTGCGGCGTTCTTCGAGGAGATAGCCGAGGAGGTCGGAGGCATCGGCGGCGCCGAGGAGGGTGCCGAGGGCGTCGTGGCCCCAGCCCCACGGGACGCTGGTGTTCGTGTTCGTGACGATGAAGATGCCGAGTTTTTCCTCGGGAACCAGGACGGTGCGGCTGATCATGCCGTCGTAGCCGCCGCTGTGCGCGACGATCGAGCGCCCGTGCAGGTCGTACACTTCCCAGCCCATGCCGTAGCCGCGGAAGTGCATGGACGGCAGGTTTTTGCGGTAGAAATCGCCGACGGGTTGGGGGGTGACGAGGGTCCACATTTCGCGGGTCCGCTTCGCGTCCCAAACGCGCTCCGCAGACCCCCGCACGCGGCCGCTGTCCATTTGGAGCACCATCCATTTCGCTATGTCCTCGGCGCTCGCGAGCAAGGATCCGGCGGGTGCCATGTTGTCCCAGTTGACCCACGCGATCGGGGTTTGGCGACCGGCCACTTCGTTGTGAGGGAGGGCGACGTTCGAACGGCCGGCGAGCTCGGTCACGGAAAGGCAGGCGTCGGCCATGCCGGCCGGCCGCAGCACCTCCTGGCGCACCACCTCCTCCCACGCCCTTCCCGTCACCTGCTCGAGCACCTCGCCCGCCGCCATGAACCCGAGGTTCGAATACCCGAAATCGGTCCGGAACCCGCTCGTCGGCTCCAGGTGCCGGGCGGCACGCAGCACTTCCTCCCGCGTCAAGTCGGACCCGTACCACAGCAGGTCGCCGCTGAACGTCGCCAGTCCCAGCCGGTGCGTCACGAGGTCGCGGACCGTCAGCGCATCCGTCACCCACGGGTCGTAGAGCTCGAACCACGGCAGCAGGTCGCGCACGCGGTCGTTCCAACGCAACGTGCCGGCATCGACGGAGCGCGCGAGGGCGGCCGTCGTGAAGGACTTCGTGTTGCTGGCCACCGCGTAGAGGGTCTTTGCATCGACGGGTTTGCCGTCCTCGGCCGTGCTGCTCATGCCGTAGCCCTTCGCGAACACGACGCGCCCGTCGTGCACGATGGCCACGGAGAGGGAGGGGAGGTTGAAGTCCGTTACCGAAGCGGCAAATCGGGCGTCGAGCTTGCGGGCGGCGGCGTCGAGGGCGCGCGGGGTGAGGGTTTGGGCTGCCGCGGGGAGGGAGAGGAGGAGGAGGGGGAGGAGGAAGCGCATGGGGTTGGGGTTGAGGCGCCGCTGCGCGGCGTAACAGTGTGAGGCGCCGCTGCGCGGCTTAACAGTGTGAGGCGCCGCATTGCGGCGGAGGGTTGAGGTTGAAGTGGTGCGGGCCGTGATGAAAATCCTACACGTCCCGGCCGACGCCGTGGGGCCGCCGCTCGCGCCAACGCCCGGCCGTCAGGTCGGGGATTTCGACGCGCGCCGACCCGGCAGCGACCGATGCCTCGGTGAGTGCCCCGACCAGCGACTGCAACGCCCCGTCGTAGACGTTGAGGTCGAGCGGCAGGCCGAGGTTGAGGCAGCGGATCAGCCGGTACATCATGACGAAGTCCATGCCGCCGTGGCCGTGTTCGTGCTCGGTGGCGTTTTGGCGAAGCTTTGCCCAAACCGGATGCTCGAACTGACTGCGGTACTCGGCGGCCACGAAATCCGGCAACCAATCGTGCTCCCACGTCGGCCCGTTGTCGATGTACAGCTGGGACGGGTAGCCGTAATGCGCTGCCTTCGAGCCTACTACCTTGTTCAACCGCGAATACGGACGCCCGGTGTGGGAATCGTGCTGCAGCAGGATGGACCGCCCGGACGCCGTGCCGATCAGGGTCGTGTTCACGTCCGCCATGCGCACCTCGCGGGCGAGCGGCACGAGCGTGTCGTCCCCGCTGGCGGCCAGCGCCTCGCTCAACGCCGCCTCCTTCGACCCCATCGACACCAGGTGTGTCAACGTGTCCCCGCGCAAGATGTCGAAGTACATGCACACCGGCCCCAGGCCGTGGGTCGTGTACGGATTGCCGTTGCGCCGCAGGTGGTGCATCAGACGCCACCGACCTTCGTAGTACGTGGGGTCCATCAGCATCACCCGCAAATCGTGGAGGTACGCACATTCCGCGTGGGTGACGGTGCCGAACACGCCCTCCTCGATCATGCGCAATACCCACAGTTCCTCTTCGTTGTAGCAGCAATTCTCGAGCATGATGCAGTGCCGCCGCGTCTCTTCGCTCGTGCGCACGAGCTCGAGGCAGTCGTCCACCGTGTACGCGAAAGGCACTTCCGAGGCGGCATGGAGCCCGTTGCGCATCGCCTCCAGGGCCATCGGCGTGTGGAGCTCCCAGGGGGTGCAGATGAGGGCCAAATCCGCGACGTCCGGCCGCACCGCTTCCTTCCAAACCTCCGCCGAACCCGCAAACCTCCGCGGCTCCGCCCCCTGAAATGCCCGAACCTGCTCGGCCGCCTTGTCCACTTTCGCCGCATTCAGGTCCGCCACCGCCGTAATCTCGCAATGCCCCTGCTGCGTCAACCAACGCAGCATGTCAATCAGCGACTCCCCGCGGTTCCCGCACCCGATGACCGCCACCCGCACCCGGGCAATCGGTTCGGCTGCAAGCTCCATCGCACTGCCGTCGATCCCCGCCCGCCGCACCTTGCCCTCGAAATCCACGGCCTCCACAGGGCCGCCCGATGCCCAAGCCCGGCCTGCCCACCAGGCGCCGAGCCCGGCAATTCCGCTGGCCCGCAAAAAATCTTTCCGGTTCATGCGCCGAAGATGGCAAAGAATGCGGGATGAGGCGCCGCTGCGCGGCCAAGTGTGAGGGATGAGGCGGCGCTTCGCGCCGGAGTGTGCGGCTTCGCCGCGGAACAGTTTGAGGGATGAGGCGCCGCTGCGCGCCGTAGGATTGAGGTTGAAACGAGGAGTCGTGTAATCACCATGCGCCCCAAAACTCAAACTCAAACTCAAACTCAAACTCAAACTCAAACTCAAACTCGTCCTCAATCTCAAACCCGATACACCCCCACCTTCCGCGGCGCGAGAATCAGGTCGGCGAGCCGGTCGAGGTCGTTTGGGCGTTCGAGGATGTCGAACGGGGAGGAGTCGATCCAAACCACGCGCGAGCCGCGGGCGGCGCGGAAGTGCTTGCGGTAGCCGGCGTGGATGCCGTCGAGGTAGCCGGTGGGGAGGTTTTGCTCGTAGGTGCGTCCGCGGCGCGCGATTTGGTCCCGGATGCGGTCGGCGGGAGGGTCGAGGATGGCGATCACCTCCGGGACTTGCAACTCCTTCTCCATCAGCCTGAACAGGTTCTCGAAGAGCGCGAATTCGGCGGGCGGCAAGTTTTTGCGCGCGAACACGAGGCTCTTTGCGAATGCGTAATCCGCGACCACTGTGGGGCGGAAGAGGTTGCGGCGACGGAGCTGTTCGCGGAGCTGCTTCCACCGGTCGCTGACGAAGGCGAGTTCAACGGAGAAGCCATGGGCGGAAGGGTCGGCATAGAAGCGTTCGAGGAAGGGGTTTTCTTCGAACCGCTCGAGCAGGAGCTCTGCGCCGAGGCGCTCGGCGAGCTGCGTGGCCAGCGTCGTTTTGCCGGCGCCGATGTTGCCTTCGATGGCGATGTACCCGTACGGGCTGGAGAGGGAAGAGCGGGTGCTCATGGCCGGGCGGGATGCAAGCGTGCGACCTCCGCCTCGTCGGTGCATGCGGCCAGCAACTCGGCGACGGTGTAGCCGGTTCCGGGCACGGCGGCATGGGGCGCCACTTCAGCTAGGGGCGCGAGGACGAACCGCCGCGTGGCCATGCGCGGGTGCGGGATGGCGAGGCGCGGCGAAGCGAGCAGGGCCGTCCCGAAGAGGAGAATGTCGAGGTCCAGGGTGCGGGAGACATACCCGGGGTCGGTGCCGCGGACGCGGCCGTGGTGCTGCTCGATGGCCAGCAAAGCGTCGAGGACGGCATCCGGACTGAGCGACGGCAAAGCAAACGCAGCAGCGCCGTTCAGGAAGGGAGGTGTCCCCTCCGGCATTCCCCGGGCCGCAGTTTCCCACCACGACGAAACGGCCACGGGTGGGCCCAGACGGGCCGTGCACGCCTGCAACGCGGCGTTCAAGACCGCCACCCGGTCTCCGAGGTTCGCACCGAGGCCGATGCACAGAAGTTCTGCCATGGAAAAAGGGACGAGGGGCGCCGTAATTTTCGGACGGCCTCTGCGTCAAAACTACACCATCCCCTTTTTCCATGAGTTTCGGCAAAAACATCCTCGCTTCTGCAATCGGCTCCTCCATCGGCATCGTGCTGACGGGCGGAATCTTGATCGCTATCACCGTGATTTCCATTATCGTAGGTCTCGCGGCGGCCTTCAGCGGCGAAGACGACGACGTCCCGACCGTGGAAGTGACGGAGGGCAGCGTGCTCGAGTTGACGTTCGACGCGCCCATCGTGGAGCGGGGAAGCGACCAGCCGAATTTCGATCTCGGGGGCCTGTCTGCGGAATCGGAGGTGGGGTTAGACCAAATCCTCTCCGCCCTCGCCCTCGCCGCTTCCGACGACCGCATCACCGGCGTCTTCCTGAACATCAGCGACGTACAAGCCATGCCATCCACCTTGCAGGATCTGCGCTCGGGCATCGAGGCCTTCCGCGATTCGGGCAAGTGGGTCGTGGCATGGAGCGAGCAGATGTCGATGCGCGCACTGTACCTCGCATCGGCGGCGAATGAAGTGTATTTGCAGCCGAACGGCTACATGGAATTCAGCGGGATGCGGCTCCAAACCACCTACTTCACTGGCATGCTCGAGAAGCTTGGGGTCAGCGTCACCGTGTTGCGGGGGCCGGACAACCTGTACAAATCCGCAGTCGAGCCGTTCATTCGCAAGGACATGAGCCCGGAGAACCGCGAGCAGATGGCCGCGCTCTTGGACGATGTGTGGGATGAAGTGCGCAGCGGGATTGCAGAGGGCCGCAAGCTCCAGCCGGCGCTGCTGGACTCCATCGCAGCTGGGCTGCTCGTTCGGCGGGCGGAGGACGCGGTCCGCTTCAAGCTCATCGACGGGCTGAAGCACCGCGACGAGCTCGACGCTTTGCTCGACGCGAAGGTGGGCAAGCGGGCGAACGTGGTGGATTTGGCCACCTACAGCTTGCCCGAGAAGTTCTTCGGATTTTCGATGGACGAGCTCTCAGGGTTTACGTTCGAAAAAGGGGAATCCGCGGAGGCGGATACCGTTGCGCAGCCGCTCGGCGGCAACGTGGCCATTGTGTATGCCGTCGGACCCATCGAATCGGGGGAAGGGAGCAACACGGTAATCGGGTCTGAGACGGTGGCGGGGGCGCTGCGGGATGCGCGCCGGGCGCCGGATGTGAAGGCCGTCGTGTTGCGGGTGAACTCGCCGGGCGGGTCGGCACTGGCCAGCGATGTGATTGCTCGGGAGGTCGAGCTGCTCCGCAAGGACGGGAAGAAGGTGGTCGTGAGCATGGGGGATTTGGCCGCATCGGGCGGCTACTACATCAGCGCCCACGCAGACCGCATCTTCGCGAATGCCACCACGTTGACCGGCTCCATCGGTGTGTTCGGAATGATCCCGAATGCAAAGACCCTCCTGAACGACAAGATGGGCCTGACGTTCGACGAGGTGGCTACGCATCCGGAGGCCGGCATGGGCGTGGATCGGCCGTTGACGGCAAAGCAGCTCGAAGCCATGAACGAGGGCATCGCAGACATTTACAAGGACTTCACCTCCTTGGTGGCGCGCGGAAGGAAGTTGCCGATCGAGCGCGTGGAGGAAGTGGCGCGGGGCCGCGTGTGGACCGGGCGCGATGCGTTGGAGGTGGGCCTCGTGGACGAGTTGGGCGACTTGGATGACGCCATCGCGGCGGCGGCGAAGCTCGCGGGGCTGGCCGAAGGCGACGTGGAGCGCGTGTACCTGCCGGAGTCGCGGGGCCCGCTCGATGTGCTGCTCGAGGACCTCAGTGGGGCCGAAATGTGGGTGCGGGCACTGGGCGTTGAAGGGGTGGCGGTGAGCGATGCGCTGGCCGTGCGCCGGATGCTGCTCTCGGGCGATGTGGTCCAAACGCGCATGCCCCTCGGCCTGGAGTTCAGGTAATCCTTGCATCGCAGGGCATGCCGTACCTTTCTCGGCATGAACCTGCGGAATTCGGTGTGGGCGGTGGCCGCGGTGCTGCTGCTCGCAGGCTGTGCGGCGCGTCCGGCGGCGGTCGACTTTGCGGACGACAGCGTGCGGGACGTGCGCGATTTGCCCGAAGTGCCCGTCGAGCTGGTCGATGTCCGCGTGGACGGAGATTCGCTGCGCTGCACGGTGCGGTACAGCGGCGGCTGCGGGGTGCATGCGTTTGAACTGCGGAGCACCGGCCCTGTCCTGAAGAGTTTGCCGCCGAAGCAGCAGCTCGCCTTGGTCCACCGCGCCGAAGATGCGTGCCGGGCGCTCGTCACCGAGGAGGTGGCGCTTCCGTTGGAGATTTGGCGTGCCGGAACCACCGGCCGCACGGTCCTTTTGCTCGCAACCTGGAAAGAACCCCTGACCTATGTCCATCCTTGACCGCTCGTTTGCAGCCCGTTGGAAGGCTGCCGTTTCTGGCTTCGCCTTGCTCGCCGCCGCTGCTGCGCCGCTTGCGGCCCAAATCTCCTACGGCGGCCGCCCCCACTGGGACGTCGCCTTGGAGGTCTG